>JBDHTL010000026.1:0-33520 GCA_039808645.1 Rhodoblastus sp.
CATGATGAAGGCCATGGGCGGCGGCAAGCGCGGCCCGATGGGCAAGATGGCGCAGATGTTCGGGCTCGGCGGCGGCATGCCGCAGCCGACGCCGGAGCAGATCGAGGCCATGCAGAAGCAGATGGGCGGCCAGTTGCCGCCCGGCATGCCGAAACTCCCGGACGCGCCGCCTGCAGGCGCGTTTGGTCCCAGGCCGGGAATGCCGGGCCTGCCCGGCGCCATGCCGAAGCTGCCAGGCCTCGGCGGCGGCTTCAACCCGTTCCAGTTCGGAAAGAAGAAGTAGGCATTCGGCAATCGGCATTGGGCATTCGCCCGACCGCCGAACGCCGACTGCCCAATGCCAGATCAGAAAGGAAAACCGAAATGTCCCTGAAAATCCGTCTCTCCCGCGGCGGCGCCAAGAAGCGTCCCTTCTATCGCATCGTCATCGCCGACTCGCGCTCGCCGCGCGACGGCCGCTTCATCGAGCGTCTCGGCACGTTCGATCCGCTGAAGGCCAAGGACGCCGCCGACCGTCTCGTCGTCGACGCCGAGAAGGCGCAGGCCTGGATCGCCAAGGGCGCGACCCCGACCGATCGCGTCGCCCGCCTGCTCGAGAGCGTCGGCGTCGGCAAGCGCGAAGCGCGCAACAATCCCGAGAAGGCCAAGCCGAAGAAGAAGGCGCAGGAACGCGCCGCCGCTGCGGCAGCCGCCGCCGAGAAGGCCGCTGCGGCGGCCGAGTGATTGCAGCGTGTCATTCCCGACGCCGCTCAGCGGCGATCGGGAATCCAGACGTCGCGGCGTGAAGGCGCGGGGCGTTTGGATTTCCGCCTGCACGGGAATGACATCCGGGATCGACGCGCATGCCGCCAAAGCCCAATCGTGTCCTCGTCGGCCGCTTCGGCGCGCCGCAGGGCGTGCGCGGCGAAATTCGCATCAAGAGCTACACCGCCGATCCCCTGGGCGTCGGCGGTTACGGTCCCCTGTCGGACGAGACGGGCGCGCGAACATTCGAGATCGAGCGCCTGCGCCCTCTCAAGGAAGACATGGTCGTCGCGAAGGTGAAGGGCCTCGCCGACCGCGACGCGGCCGGCGCGCTCACCGGCGTCTCGCTGTTCGTCGCGCGTGAGAAACTCCCCGCGCCGGACGAGGACGAGTTCTACATCGCCGATCTCGTCGGCCTCGCGGCTGTTTCGCCCGAAGGCGATCCGATCGGCGTCGTGAAGAACGTGCTGAATTTCGGCGCGGGCGATATCCTCGAAATCGCGCCGGCGACAGGCGACACGCTGATGCTGCCGTTCACGAAGGAAGTCGCGCCCTCGATCGATTTCGCGGGCGGCAAGATCGTCGTCGTGCGGCCGGCGGAGACGGAGTGAGCGCGCAATCGCAGCGCCCCCTCCCCAACCCTCCCCCGTATCTGGTCGAAGTCGGCAACAGCCGACTTCGTACCCGCGGGAGAGGGAGCAGATTGCGCGCTTCGCCATCGGGTGCAGGCCACGGGCGCCTGCGGTCCCCTCTCCCGCGAAGCGGGGGAGGGCCGGGGAGGGGGGCTATCCGCTCCAGCAATCCATGACCTTCCGCGCCACGATTCTCACCCTCTTCCCGGAAATGTTCCCGGGCCCGCTCGGCCTGTCGCTCGCCGGCGACGCGCTGGCCAGGGGCCTGTGGGCGCTCGACGCGCACAACATCCGCGAGCACGGGCTCGGCAAGCACCGCGCGGTCGACGACACGCCGGCTGGCGGCGGCGCGGGCATGGTGCTGCGCGCGGATGTACTGGCCGCCGCCATCGACGCCGCCGCGCCCGCCGACGATCCTCGCCCGAGGCTCCTGATGTCGCCGCGTGGAAAGCCGCTGACGCAGCGCCGCGTGCGCGAACTGGCCGCAGGCCCCGGCGCGCTGATCGTCTGCGGTCGCTTCGAGGGCGTGGACGAGCGCGTGATCGAGGCGCGCGCGCTCGAGGAAGTCTCGATCGGCGACTACGTGCTGTCTGGCGGCGAGATCGCCGCGCTCGCCCTGCTCGACGCCTGCGTGCGCCTGATCCCCGGCGTGATGGGGGCGGCGGATTCAGGGTCCGAGGAGAGTTTCGAGAACGGATTGCTGGAATATCCGCATTACACGCGGCCTCGCGAGTGGGAGGGGCGGGAGATTCCGGACATCCTGCTGTCGGGGGATCACAAGAAGGTTGCCAAGTGGCGGCGCGATGAAGCTGAGAGGCTAACGCTGGCGCGCCGGCCTGATCTTCGCCGGAAGGACTGAGCCCAGCCGGGACCGCCGGCCTCCGGCCGGCATCACAGCCCCGGGAGCGCAGTGCCGGCCGGAGGCCGGCGGTCCCGGCGCTCCGTTCCGGCTCGACATCCCCGCCCCGATCCGCTATAGCCCCCGCGCAACTGAAAACAGCGTTCCCGAAACGCCCGTCCGCAACAGGACGAAACCGGTAAGGACAGATACGATGGACATCATCGCTCAGCTCGAGGCCGAGCAGGCCGCCAAGCTCGCGCCCACCATTCCCGAATTCCAGCCCGGCGACACCGTGATCGTCAACGTGAAGGTCAAGGAAGGCGAGCGCTCGCGCGTCCAGGCCTATGAAGGCGTCTGCATCGCCCGCAACGGCGGCGGCCTCAACGAGAGCTTCACCGTTCGCAAGATCTCCTACGGCGAGGGCGTGGAGCGCGTCTTCCCGATCTATTCGCCGAACATCGACTCCATCAAGGTCGTGCGTCGCGGCAAGGTGCGTCGCGCCAAGCTCTATTACCTGCGCGATCGTCGCGGCAAGTCGGCGCGTATCGCCGAGCGCACCGACCGCACGGAAAAGGCAGCGGCCAAGAAGTAATCTTCGTTTTCGAGCGCGGGGCCAAACCCCGCGCTTCTCGTTTGCGCGCCTCTCCGCGAACAACGCCGGGCGGGCGGGCCGCGCATTGGTCCGATCCGGCGCGAGAGCTGAGCCTCATGGCGTCTGACCTCAGGCGCGCCGCCCGCGCGCTGATTTCCGTTTCCGACAAGACAGGCCTCGTCGATTTCGCGAAGGCGCTGAGCGCGCGCGGCGTCGAACTGGTTTCGACCGGCGGCACGCGCAAGGCGCTGGCCGACGCCGGTCTCAAGGTGGTCGACGTGTCCGATCTCACCGGCTTCCCGGAGATGATGGACGGCCGCGTCAAGACGCTGCATCCGAAAGTGCACGGCGGCCTGCTCGCCATCCGCGAGAATCCCGAGCACGAAGCCGCCATGCTCGCGCACAACATTCCGCAGATCGACCTGCTGGTCGTGAACCTCTATCCCTTCGAGGCGACGGCAGCGCAGGGCGCGGCCTACGAAGACTGCATCGAGAACATCGATATCGGCGGCCCGGCGATGATCCGCGCGGCCGCCAAGAACCACGACGATGTCGCGGTCATCGTCGATGTCGAGGATTACGACGTCGTTCTCGGCGAACTCGCCGCCAACAACGGCGCGACGCGGCTCGCCACGCGCCGCAAGCTCGCGCAGAAGGCCTATGCCCGCACCGCCGCCTACGACGCCGCGATCTCCAACTGGTTCGCCAATGCGATCGAGGAGACGACGCCCGCCTATCGCGCCGTCGGCGGCAAGCTGGCGGAAGCGATGCGCTACGGTGAGAATCCGCACCAGTCGGCGGGCTTCTACGTCACCGGCGAGAAGCGCTTCGGCGTCGCCACCGCGCGACAGGTGCAGGGCAAGCAGCTTTCCTACAACAACGTCAACGATACCGACGCCGCCTTCGAACTGGTCGCCGAATTCGATCCCGCGCGCACGGCCGCCGTCGCGATCATCAAGCACGCCAATCCCTGCGGCGTCGCGGAAGGCGCAACGCTGAAGGAAGCCTACGAGGCTGCCTTGCGCTGCGATCCCGTCTCCGCTTTCGGCGGCATCATCGCGCTCAACCGCAGGCTCGACGCCGCGGCCGCCGCCGAGATGACGAAGATCTTCACGGAAGTGATCATCGCGCCGGAAGCCGACGAAGACGCCATCGCGATCGTCGCCGGCAAGAAGAACCTGCGCCTGCTCGTCACCGGCGGCCTGCCGGACCCCCGCGCCAAAGGTCTTTCCGTGCGCACGGTCGCGGGCGGCCTGCTCGTGCAGGGGCGCGACAATGCCGTCGTCGACGACATGGAACTGAAGGTCGTGACGAAGCGCGCGCCATCGGCGCGCGAACTTGCCGACCTCAAATTCGCCTTCCGCGTCGCCAAGCACGTCAAGTCGAACGCCATCGTCTATGCGCGCGACCTTGCGACGGTGGGCGTCGGCGCGGGCCAGATGTCGCGCGTCGATTCCTCGCGAATCGCCGCCTGGAAGGCCGAGGAAGCCTCGCGCGCCGCCGACCTGCCCGAGAGCCTCGCCAAGGGCGCGGTTGTCGCGTCCGACGCCTTCTTTCCCTTCGCCGACGGCCTGCTGGCGGCGGCCGAGGCCGGCGCGACCGCGGTCATCCAGCCCGGCGGCTCGATGCGCGACGCCGAGGTGATCGCTGCGGCCGACGAGAAGGGCCTGGCGATGGTGTTCACAGGACATCGGCATTTCAGGCACTGAGGACAGTGTCATCCCCGCGAAAGCGGGGATACAGAGCAAACCAATGCGGCTTCTGGATGCCCGCTTTCGCGGGCATGAAAGCAGCGGCTACCCCAGCCGCAGCTTCGTTCCCTCGCGCGCAACCACGACGCCTTCGATCATCTCGCCCGCCTCGACGCCGGGCGTAGCCACCAGCGAAAAATCCGCTGCGCGCCCTACGCCGCCGCGCTCCGTCAGAACATCCACACGCTTGCCGATCTGCGCATCGAGATGACGGATCAACGCGCGCGCCCCCGCGTCCCGCAATCTTCGCGCACGTTCGCTGCGCACATCGCCGGCCACCTGCGGCATGCGCGCCGCCGGCGTCATCTCGCGCGGCGAATAGGGGAAGACGTGGAGATGCGTCAGCCCGCAATCATCGATCAGACGCAGCGAATTCTGAGCCATCGCATCCGTCTCGGTCGGAAAGCCTGCGATCAGATCGGCGCCGAACACGATGTCGGGCCGCAGCTTTCGCACGCGCGCGCAGAATTCGACCGCGTCCGCTCGCATGTGCCGCCGCTTCATGCGCTTCAGGATCATGTCGTCGCCCGATTGCAGCGACAGATGCAGATGCGGCGCGAACCGCTCTTCCTCCGCCAGCGCGACGAACAGGTCTTCGTCCGCCTCGATGCAATCGAGCGAGGAGAGCCGCAGGCGCCTGAGGCCGGGCGTGGCTTTCAGCAGCGCGCGCGCCAGAGAGCCGAGCTTCGGCGCGCCGGGCAGATCGCCGCCCCATGACGTGAGATCGACGCCTGTGAGCACGATCTCCTTGTGGCCGCGTTCGACGAGCCGGCGCGCCTGCGCGATCGCGATCTCCGCCGGGATCGAGCGCGACGGCCCGCGCCCGTAGGGGATGACGCAGAACGTGCAGCGATGGTCGCAGCCGCTCTGGACCGCGAGAAAAGCGCGGGTGTGGCCCTCGATGGAGCCCGCCGCGATCGGCCGCGCGCTTGTTTCGCGCATGATGTCGGATTCACGCGTCCTGCCGTGCAGCAGGTCGCGCCATGCCTCGACGTCGGTCTTCGCGGCATTGCCGACGATGCCGGAAACCTCCGGCATCGCGGCGAAGCGTGCGCGTTCCGTTTCCGCCGCGCAGCCCGACACGATGATCTTCGTATCCGGATTGTCGCGTGAGATGCGGCGGATCGCCTGTCGCGCCTGACGGACGGATTCCGCCGTGACCGCGCATGTGTTGACCGCGACGACGTCGGCATGCCCCGCGTCTTCCGCCGCACGCCGCATCGCTTCGGATTCGACGAGATTCAGGCGACAGCCGAAGGAGACGACCTCCACCCGCCCGCGCGCCGGCGCGTTCATGCGTTTTCGCGCGCGAAGACCGAGGCGTCGAGCGTGGTCTCGAATTCGAGTTCGACCGGCCCGCTCATCAGCACGTGATCGTCGCTTTCGCGCCAATGGATGCGCAGGTCGCCGCCGGGCAGCGACACGGTGGCGGCGCGATCCGTCAGTCCGAGCCGCGCGCCGGCGACCGCCGTCGCGCAGGCCGCCGTGCCGCAGGCGCGCGTCGCGCCGGCCCCGCGCTCCCAGACGCGCAGCAGGATGGAATCGCGCGCGCGCGCCTGGGCGAAGGAGACGTTGACGCGCTCGGGAAACATCGGATGCGTTTCGATCTGCGCGCCGAGCGCGGCGAGATCGACCGCCAATGCGTCGGGCACGAAAAAGACCGCATGCGGATTGCCCATGCTGACAGCCGAGAAGGGGCCCGATACGCCGCCGACCGCGGGCGCCAGCGCCACGCGCCTCGTATCGTCGCCATCGCCCGCCAGCGGTATGTCGCGCCAGCCGAGTTTAGGCGCCCCCATGTCGACCGTGAACGACCATTCGGCGTCGCGGGTCACATGCAGCAGCCCGCCGTCCGATTCCAGAAGCAGGTCGCGCCCGGCGACGTCGCGCAGCAGTTCCCATGCGACGCAGCGCGTGCCGTTGCCGCAGGCGCCCGACAGGGAGCCGTCGATGTTGAAAATCTTCATCGAGGCGGCGGCCTCCGCGCCGGTCGCGTCGTGCAGAACCATGAGCTGGTCGTATTTCAGTCCCGGCGCCGCGCCGATGGCGCGCGCGTCGTCCGCTGTCACGCGCGAGCCCGACCCGCGCAGGTCGAGAACGACGATTTCGTTGCCCGCGCCGTTCATTTTCGCGACGCGCCGGCCCGCCAAGCAATGATTTCGCCCGTTATTCATGCGCCGGCGCCGTCCAAATCGCCAAAAAGTCCGCTCAGCCTCAGCTCCGCCACGAAGGCGGCGGATGTTATATATAGGCGGGATTGGGGTGGAGCGAATCGCATGACGGCGACGGCTGGACGGATTTTTGCGGCTCTTGCTTTCGCCGCTGCGCTTTGCGTTGCAGCGCAGAGCGGGGCGCAGACGGCGACGCCGCCCAGCGCCACGCCTGCGCCGACGACCGCCGCCCCCTCCGCCTCGCCCGCGCCCGCCGCCCCGCCGTCTGCGCCCGGCGCCGCGCAGCAGTCGGTGGAGTCGGACGTCGCGCAGCCCTTCGAGGTCGCGTCGCGGCCGGCCATCGTCGTGGCCGGCTCGGCCAAGTGGGAGGACGGCTACAAGGCGATCACGGCTGCGCTCGCCAAGGGGCGGGCCGCCGTTCTGAAGGCGGGTCTGAAAGAGGGCGGGCGCCCGGTCGCCGCCTTCGTCGACACGGACGACGACAGTTTCAAGTTCCAGGCGATGATTCCGCTGGATGCGCCGGCGCCGGCGTCGGCCGACCTCGGGCCGGACGTGAAGGCCGGCGAAACGCCCGCGGGCCGCGCGATCAAGTTCCAGCATCGCGGCGCCTACGACGACGTCGATTCCACCTACGAGGCGATCACCGCTTTCCTCGACGAAAAGGGCTACGAGGCGCAGAACGTCTTCGTCGAGGAATATCTCAACGATCCGAAGGGCGCCGACGATTCCGCGCTCGAAATGGCGATCTACGTGTTCATCAAGTGATGCGCGAGCGCGTCGCCTTCTTCGATCTCGACGGCACGCTGACCGATCCCAAGCCCGGCATCTGCGGCTCGGTGCAACATGCGTTGCGCGAACTCGGCCTCGCCGCGCCCGCGCAGGACGACCTCGAATGGGTGATCGGCCCGCCGATGATCGAGAGCCTGCGCAAGCTCGTCGGGCCGGATCGCGCCGACGAGGCGCTGAAGCTCTATCGCGCGCGCTACGGCGACGTCGGCCTGTTCGAGAATCGCGTCTACGACGGAATTTTGGACCTGCTGGCGCGGCTGACCGCGGAGGGATGGCGCCTCTATGTCGCGACGTCGAAGGCCGAACCCTATGCTGTACGCATCGTCGAGCATTTCGGCCTCGCGCCCTATTTCGCGCGCGTCTACGGCTCGGGGCTGGACGGTTCGCTGATGCACAAGGACGCCCTGCTCGCCCATGCGCTTTCCGAAACCGGCGTCGCGCCGCGCGCGGCGACGATGGTCGGCGACCGCAAGTTCGATGTGCTCGGCGCGCGCGCCAACGGCCTGCGCACGATCGGGGTCGCCTGGGGCTATGGCGCGCGCGAGGAACTCGAAGCCGCCGGCGCCGCCGCCATCGTGGCGACGCCGGCCGAAGTCGTCGGCGCGCTGGCGGCTCTGCCGGGCTAGAACACGCCGGTCAGCGCCGGCCGATCGCGTCAAAGCGCCGCGTACGCGTACACCTCGCCGGGCCGCGCTGCGTGAAACCGCTCCGGCGCGATTCCGGCGCGCTCCAGGGCGACGGCGAGCCGCTTGGGCGGCTCGTCGACCGCCTCGTCGGTCAGCCGGAACGTGCCCCAGTGGCAGCCGAGCGCGTGCGCGGCGTCGACGTCGACGAAGATGCGGACGGCCTCTTCCGGGTCGACATGCTGCTGCCGCATGAACCAGCGCGGCTCATAGGCGCCGATCGGCAGGAGGGCGAGCCGCATCGGGCCGTGGCGAAGAAAAATGTCGCGGAACAGTCCGCCGTCGCCGTAGCCCGTGTCGCCGGCGATGTAGATCTTGCCGGCCGCCGTCTCCAGCACGAAGCCGCACCACAGGGCCATGCGCCGGTCGTAGAGCCCGCGCGCCGACCAGTGCTGCGCGGGCGCGAGATGCACGGCCACGCCGGCGACATCGAGGACGTCGCCCCAGTCGTGGGCGCGCGCGTCGACGTTCCGGATCGCGCGCCTGAGGATCGTGTCGTTGCCGAGCGGCGTGACGATCGGACACGGCCGGTCGCGCACGAGGCGCGTCAGCGTCGCCATGTCCATGTGGTCGTAGTGATTGTGCGTCAGCAGGACCGCGTCGAGCGGCGGCAGGTCGTCGAAGCCTATTCCCGGCGGATTGACGCGCTTGGGACCGGCGAAGCGCAGCGGGCTCGCGCGGTCCGCCCAGACGGGATCGACCAGAAGATTCACGCCCTGGGTCTGGATGAGGAAGGTCGCATGGCCGACGAACGTCACGCGCAGCGCCGGACCGTCGACGCGCTGCGGCGGCCTGTCCGGCGGCGGCGCCGGATATTCGCGCGGCCACGCGGGAAGCTCGCGCGACTGAAAGCGCCAGCGCAGGAGGTCGCGCCGGCTCTTGTCGGTCGAGCGGCCGCCCGGAAGGAAGAAGCGCACGCCGTCGAAATGGTCCGACGGCGGGCCGGAATAATAGGGATTGCGGGGCATGGACCTCGAATGGAGCGCGAGCCCGCAGGCCCGCAATTCACGTCTGCGCGGGGAATCGGCCGACGCCCCAGCGTTTCGAGGCGCCGCTCAGCGCGACATGGCGTGATATTGCGCGTTCGGCCGCATGTCGACGGCCGCCGCCATGCGGTTCGTCATGTTGAAGAAACTCGCCACCGCGCCGATGTCCCAGATGTCGCGGTCGGTGAAACCGACCTCGCGCAATCTTTCGCGATCCTCGTCCACGATCGCCCAGGGCTCCCTGGTCATCTTCACGGCGAAGTCGAGCATGGCGCGCTGGCGCGGCGGCAGATCGGCGACGCGATAGTTCATCGCCATCATTTCGCCGAGCGCCGCATCGCCCGACAGGCGCCGCACCGCCTCGCCATGCGCGACGAGGCAATAGAAGCACTTGTTCTCCGACGACACGACGACCGAGATCATCTCCCGCTCGAGCTTGGAGAGGCCCGAGGGCGCGAGCATCAGATCGTTGTAGTAGGCGGAGAAGGCGTCGAGCTTGGCCATGTCGTGCGCGAACGACAGCAGCACGTTCGGAACGAAGCCGATCTTCTCGTCGCACTTGTCGAAATAGGCCGCCACCGCGGGCGTGCGTTCGGCGAATGAAAGATCGAGCGCCATGATCCCGTCCATGTCGCGCTTTCTCGACTTCTTCGCCGGCTCCTTCTTTGCGGCTTTTGCCCTGCTCGTCATGTCCTTCTCCCTTGATCGCTTCATTGTGCGAACGAATGTGCGGCGCGCAAGAGCGCCTCACTTGTCCTTGCGCGTCGCTTTCAGAGCCTCCTCGAGGCTCATCCGCGCGGAGCCCCGCGCGGCGGGCTTCTGCTGCGATTCGTGCGGCGCCCAGCCCGACAGCCAGACGATGTCGAAGCTCGCGCGCACGCGGCCGTCGGGATCGCTGAAGCGTTCGGCGTAGATTTCCGCCGCGCGCATCAGCGTCTTGCGCCGCAAGGGTTTTCTCGCGCGCGCGAGAAGCGCGTTGGTGGCGCCCATGGCGCGCAGATCGGCCATCAGGCCGAACATGGAATCGTAGCGCACGGTCAGCGTCTCGAAATCGACGACCGGCAGCGCGAAGCCCGCGCGCTGCATCAAGGCGCCGAGCTCGCGCACGTCGCCGAAGGGCGAGACGCGCGGGCTGGCGCCGCCTTCCAGCTCCGCTTCCGCCGCCACGAAGCTCGCGCGCAATTCGGGGAGGCTGGCGCCGCCGACGAGACAGGCGAGCAGCAGGCCGTCCGGCTTCAGCGCGCGCCGGATCTGCGCGAGACAGCCGGGCAGGTCGTTGACCCATTGCAGCGCGAGCGCCGACACGACGAGATCGACCGAAGCCGGCGCGAGCGGCAGCGCCTCCTCGTCGGCGACGGCCAGCCGGCCGGCCGCGCCGAAGGCCGGATCGGCCGCGAGACGAAATACGTCGCGGGCGGGCGTCGCGAGGGCCTCCGCGAGCATCGGCGAAGGGCCGCCCAGATCGAGAGCCCGCGCGAAGTCGCGCTGAACGGCCGACAGCCGCGCGACCAGCTCCTCGACGGCGGCGGCCAGCAGGAAATCGGCCGCGCCCTGCGCCAGCGCGCGCTTCTGGCGGCGCTTCACCAGCGCGCGGTCGAACAGGACGGGGGCGTCAGCCATGCCGGCTTATCGCGCGGCGCGCGACGGCGGTCAAAGGACGGGGGAGGGCGCCTGTGGCGCGGTTGCGACAGTGCATGAAATCTTAAGCCTACCGCTTAACTGCGCGCCCAGGAACGCTTCGACAAGAGGCGGCCGCTCGATAAAGATCGTCGCATCGCATCGTCCAAGATCGTACGAGCCCCCGGGGGAAATTGCCCATGAGCGATCCATCCGTCCGCGCCGCCGCGCGTGTGCCGCCTTCGCGGTCCGGCCTTGCGGCCCTCGGCCTCGCCGCCGCCCTTTTCGGCGCGCTGGTCGCTGCGCCCAGGCCCGCCTCCGCCGCCGAGCGGGTCGTGCCCTTTCCGCAAGCCGGCGATCTGAGGCCCGGCACGCTGGTCATCAGCGCCCGCCAGCGCGCGCTCTACTATGTGCTCGATAGCGCCCGCGCGATCCGCTATCCGATCGCCGTGCCCAAGCGCGGCAAGGAATGGTCGGGCGTGGCCTATGTCGACGGCAAGCACCTGCGGCCGGACTGGGCGCCGCCGGCGGTGGTCAAGCGCGACCATCCGGAACTGCCGAACCTCATTCCGGGCGGCTCGCCGCGCAATCCGATGGGCGTCGCCGCGCTCACGCTCAACCGCGACCAGATCGCCATCCACGGCACGACCCAGTCGATGCGCCGCTCGATCGGCAGCGCCGCCTCCTATGGCTGCATCCGCATGTACAACGAGGACGTGGCCGATCTCTACAATCGCGTCAGCGTCGGGACGCAGGTCGTGATGGTGCAGTAAAGCCGAAGCGGCTCCGATCTCGCGAGGCCCGGCGCCGTCCGGGCCTTTTTTCATGGCGGCGCTCCATTCTGCGCTATATGTCGGCGCAGCAAACGGGAGTTTCGCGCATGGCGCTGCAGGTTCATCAGTTCATCTGCCTGTCCGACAATTTCGGGCTCCTGATCCACGATCCCGCGACCGGCGCGACCGCGACGATCGACGCGCCGGAAGCCGCGCCCATCCTGGCCGCGCTGGCCGAGAAGGGCTGGAGCCTCACCGACATTCTGGTCACGCATCATCACCCCGACCACATCCAGGGAATCCCGGAGCTGAAGGCGAAATTCCCGGGAGCGCGGATCGTGGGCGCCAAGGCGGACGCCCACCGCATCCCCGGCCTCGATGTACAGGTCGTCGAAGGCGACGAGGTCGCGGTCGGCTCAGGCCGCGCGCGCGTGATCGAGACGCCCGGCCACACGACCGGCCATATCGCCTATCACTTCGCCGACGACGCGCTGCTGTTTGCCGGCGACACCCTGTTCGCGCTGGGCTGCGGCCGCGCCTTCGAGGCGCCTGCGCCCGTCCTCTACCGTTCGCTCGAGAAGCTCGCCGCGCTGCCCGAGGAAACCCGGGTCTATTGCGGCCACGAATATACGCTCGGCAACGCCAAGTTCGCGCTGACCGTCGATCCCGGCAATGTCGAACTCGCCCGCCGCGCCGCCGACATTTCCGCCCTGCGCGCGGACGGCAAGTTCACGCTGCCGACCACGATCGGGGTTGAACTCGCCACCAACCCGTTCCTGCGCGCGACCGATCCCGGCGTCCAGGCGGCGGTCGGCATGGCCGGAAAACCGGCCGCCGAAGTGTTCACGGAATTGCGCGAGCGGAAGAATCGGGGCTGAGCGGCGCGCGGGTTTCGGGCGCGCAGCGTCCTCTCAGAAATCCACCGCGATTCCCTTGTTCTCCCAATCGCCGTAGCGCACGGGCTCCGGCCCGTCGCGGCCGCCGAGTTCCTTCGGGCGCGCGGCTTCGGCCGCGGCCTTGCGGCGCTCCTCGGCCTCCGCCAGCGCGCGAAGCGCTTCCGGCGTCGGCTTGCGCTGGGGCGCCCCTGCCTCCCCGCTCGCGGGGAGGTCGCTATGCGCAGCATTGCGGGTGGTGTCCCCACCCGGCCCGCTGCCGCTCGCCTCCCTCCCCGCAAGCGGGGAGGGAGAACCCGCATCACCCTCTTTCTCGTCCGCCATTCTCTCGCCCCATCGTATTGCGCTGATGATCTTGCGCTACCCGGCGCCGCCTCCCCACATAGTCCGGGGCGGCGCCGGCCGCCATCGGCCGAGGGGATCACATGACCAATTTCATGCGCACGGCGGTCCTGCTCGCGGGCATGACGGCTCTGTTTCTGATCGTCGGCCTGGCGCTCGGCGGTCGCGCGGGCATGGGCATCGCGCTGATCTTCGCCATCGGCGCCAACGTGTTCGCCTACTGGAATTCGGACCGCATGGCGCTCGCCTCGGTCGACGCGCACGAGGTCGACCGCTCGATGGCGCCCGATCTCGTCGACGACGTCGCCTGGCTGGCGTCGCGCGCCGGCCTGCCCATGCCGCGCGTCTATGTCGTCAATTCCGACCAGCCCAACGCCTTCGCCACCGGCCGCGACCCGGAGCATGCCGCCATCGCCGTCAATGCGGGCCTGTCGCAGATGCTGTCGCGTGAAGAACGGCTCGGCGTGCTCGCGCACGAAATGGCGCATATCAAGCACCGCGACACGCTGACCATGACCATCGCCGCCACGCTCGCCGGCGCGATTTCCTCGATCACGAGCTGGGGCATGTTCTTCGGCGGCGGCCGCCGCGAAAACGGGCCGGGGCCGCTCGCCTCGATCGCGCTCGCCATTCTCGCGCCCATCGCCGCCATGATCGTGCAGATGGCGGTCAGCCGCTCGCGCGAATATGTCGCGGACCGCACGGGCGGCGAGCTCGCCGGCAATCCTCTCTGGCTCGCCTCGGCGCTGTCGAAGATTTCCGAAGGCGCCGCCGCCATTCCCGACGAGGTCGTCGAGGCGAAACCCGCCATGGCCCACTTGTTCATCGTCAATCCGCTCGCCGGCGGTCCGCGCGACAATCTGTTCTCGACGCATCCCGATACGCAGAACCGTATCGACGCGCTTGTCGCGCTGGCGCAGGAGATGGGCATCGGCATGAGCGCGCCGGAACCCGCGCCCGCGGCGGCCGCCACGCCCGCCGGCGGCTGGTCGCCGTTCCGCGGCGATGCGGGGGCCGGCTCCGGCTCGTTTCTCGGCGGCGGCGGCATTACCTCTGGCGGAGCCTGGGGAAACCGGCCGTCGGAAACAAATCGCCCCAATCCCTGGGGTCGAGGCTGAAACTTCGGCCACTTTGGCTTAAACATAGGTCGGTGAATTTGGTGTCGATTCGATTTCTGGCGGTGAGCCGTTGAAGCGCGTTCCGGGCAAGCCCTCGGGAGGTCGCCCCGGCGCCGCCCGCCCGTCCGAAGCCGAGCGCGAGGCGGCCATTTCGGCAGTCCCGGGCCTGCGCGCGCGCATGGCCGCGCATCAGGTCATTTCCGACGTGGTCGGGGGCGGCCATGCGCTCGACGAGCGTTTCGCGCCATCGGCCGTTCCCAATCGCACCGCCGGACTCGACGCGCGCGACAAGGCGCTGGTGCGCTCGATCGCGACCGTGGCCGTGCGACGCCTCGGCGCCATCCGGCGCATCCTCAATCACCTGCTCGACAAGGGCATGCCGCGCAACGCCGGCCAGTTCGAATGGATCGCCATCGGCGGCCTGGCGCAGATCCTGTTCATGGACACGCCCGACCACGCCGCCGTCGATCTCGCCGTGCGCGCCGCCAAGGTCGACACGAAGACGGCGGGCTTTTCCGGCCTGCTGAACGCCATCCTGCGCTCGGCCATCCGCGAGCGGGACAAGCTGCTCGCCGAGATCGACCCGCTCGCCGACGAGACGCCCGGCTGGCTCGCCCAGCGCTGGCGGCGCGCCTGGGGCGACGACCGCGCGCAGGCCATCGCCGCCGCGCATCTGCGCGAGCCGACCCTCGACGTCACCGTCCGGGAGGACGCCGCCGGCTGGGCGGACAGGCTCGGCGGCAAGGTTCTGCCGACCGGCTCCATCCGGATCGCCGCCCATACGCCCGTGCCGGACCTGCCGGGCTATGCGGACGGGCAATGGTGGGTGCAGGACGCCGCCGCCGCCCTGCCGGCGCGGCTCCTGCCTTTCCCGCCGGGGGCCCGCGTGCTCGATCTCTGCGCCGCGCCCGGCGGCAAGACGGCGGAGCTCGCGGCGGCGGGCGCCAATGTCGTCGCGCTCGACCGCTCGGCCGAACGGCTGAAGCAGCTGTCCGCCAATCTCCAGCGGCTCGGCCTGCACGCCGACATCGTCGTCGCCGACGCGGGGACCTGGTCCTCCGAGCCCTTCGACGCGGTTCTCGTCGATCCGCCCTGTTCGGCCACCGGCACGATCCGCCGGCATCCCGACGTGCAATGGACGAAAAAGCCCGGCGACATCGACCAGCTCGCCGCGCTGCAGGCGAAGATCCTCGCTCATGCGGCCACGCTGGTGAAGCCGGGCGGCCACCTCGTCTATTGCGTCTGCTCGATCGAGCCCGAGGAGGGCGAGGCGCAGATAACGGCCCTGTTGCGCAAGAACCCCGACTTCAGGCGGGTTCCGATCGCGCCGGGCGAATGCGGCGCGCCGGCGGAATGCCTGACCGCCGACGGCGATCTGCGCACCCTGCCTTGCCACTGGCCGGACGAGGATGCGCGCATGGCGGGCCTCGACGGCTTCTTCGCCGCGCGATTGAAGCGGCAAGGTTAATAGACCCTAAACA
Organism: Rhodoblastus sp.; assembly: GCA_039808645.1. Classification (GTDB taxonomy): domain Bacteria; phylum Pseudomonadota; class Alphaproteobacteria; order Rhizobiales; family Beijerinckiaceae; genus JAJXWB01. Next base: position 15,414 of record JBDHTL010000026.1, read on the forward strand.
CTTGAACGGCCATTATATGCGCCTGCATGTGCAGCGGCGGGCGATGGACGGCGTCCGGCAGGAGGGACGACTGACGGGCGGGGGACTGACGGAGCGCGCGAAGCTCGCCGCAATCGTGGCGCAGCGCTACGCGTCGAGAGGCGTGCGCGCGGCCACCGCGCCGGTGCGCGCCTTCGGCCGCATGCGCATGCGCGCGCCCGAACGCCTGCTGATCGCGCCGCAGGATATCCGCACCGCCGACGCGACCCGCGCCGAGGATATCTACGCCGGCTATTTCGCCTTCGGCGGGCGCATCGTGAACACGCAGGGGCGCTCGCCTTTCGATCTTCACCCGCCATCGGCCGAATGGGCGCGCGCGCTCAACGGATTCGGCTGGCTGCGGCATCTGCGCGCGGCCGAAACGAGCCTCGCTCGGGTCAACGCCCGGGCGCTGGTCGACGATTATCTCGCCGCCCGCAACCGCGCCGGCGGCGAATTGTTCGACGCCGCCACGGCCGCGCGCCGCGTGCTCTCGTGGCTCAGCCAGTCGACGCTCGTCCTCGAAGGCGCGGAGGCCGAATTCTACCATCGCTTCCTGCGCGCGCTCGCCCGCGACGCCGCGCAATTGCAGGACGCGCTCGGCGCGACCGGCGGCCTGCCGCATCTGCTGGCGACCGTCGCGCTTGCCGCCTACGCCATGTGCGCCGACACGCCGGCCCGCTTCCAGACGCGCGCGAGCGCGCAATTGTCGGACGCCATCGGCGCGCAGATCCTGCCCGACGGCGGCCATGTCAGCCGCAATCCGCAGGCTCTGATCGACCTGCTGCTCGACTTCCTGCCTCTGCGGCAGGCCTATGTCGCGCGCGGCGCCGCGCCGCCGCCGGCCCTGCTCAACGCCATCGACCGGATCATCCCGGCGCTGCGACTGCTGCGGCACGGCGATTCGTCGCTGGCGCTGTTCAACGGCATGGGCGTGACCGCGCCGGACCGGCTCGCGACCGTGCTGCACTACGACGACGCCCGTGGCGCCGCGCCGCTCAGCGCGCCGCATTCGGGCTATCAGCGGCTCGAGGCCGGCGAGACGATTGTCGTCGTCGACGCCGGCCCGCCGCCGCCCGGCCTCTATTCGCGCGACGCCCACGCGGGCTGTCTCTCGTTCGAACTCTCGAGCGGCCGGCAGCGAATCGTCGTCAATTGCGGGACGCCCGCGGTCGGCGGCGCGTCCGCGCGCGAAGCCGCGCGCCAGACCGCCGCGCATTCGACCCTGGCGATCGACGACGTCTCCTCCTGTCGCATCGCGCCCGACGCCGGCATCGAGCGGGTCATCGCCGGCCAGATCGTCGCCGGGCCGACGGCGGTCGGCGTGAAGCGCGAGACGCTGGCAGAAGGCGCGCTGCTCGACCTGTCGCACGACGGCTACGCCTCGCGTTTCGGCCTCGTCCACGAGCGCCGGATCGCGCTGAAATCCGACGGCGCGCAACTCGTCGGCGAGGACAGGCTGATCGGCGCCCCGCAGACCGCGCAGACTCGGCCCGAGACGTTTGCGCTGCGCTTCCACCTGCACCCTTCCGTCGTCGCCATGCGCGCCGGCGACGACACGGCCGTGGTGCTCGACCTGCCGGACGGCCAGCGCTGGATGTTCGACGCCGGCGGCGCGCCCGTGGAGCTCGAGGAAAGCGTGTTCTTCGCCAGCCCCGACGGCGCGCGCGCCTGTCAGCAGATCGTGGTGACCGGCAAGGCCGAGGCCACGGTCGAGGTGCAATGGGCGATTTCGCGGCTGTGACGCGCCCTGCCTCCCCGCAGGCGCGAAGTCGGCCGTTGCCGACTTCGACCAGATTCGGGGAGGTCGCAATGCGGAGGCATTGCGGGTGGGGATCGCTGGGCGTCGCCATCTGACGGTCCCCGCCCGTCCGCCTTCGGCGTCCACCCTCCCCGCGAGCGGCGAGGGAGCCTCCGTATCCTCCCGAAAATCTGATTTCACTTGTCCGGCGCGTTGTTCTAGAAGACGGCCAATCAGCCGTCGCGCGGGCCGCATCCGCCCGCAGCCGACGCCAGAAACAGCCCGCGACGAGGATTCCATGACCGCAGGACCGCGCACGCTCTACGACAAGATCTGGGACGACCACGTCGTCGACGTCCAGCCCGACGGCACGGCCCTCATCTACATCGACCGCCATCTCGTGCACGAGGTGACGAGCCCGCAGGCTTTCGAGGGCCTGCGCATGTCCAGGCGCAAGGTGCGCGCGCCGGAGAAGACGCTCGCCGTCGTCGACCACAATGTGCCCACGACCGACCGTTCCAAGCCGATCGAGGATCCCGAATCCAAGGCCCAGGTTCAGCAGCTGGCCATCAACGCCGCCGAATTCGGCGTCGAATATTACGACGAGCACGACAGGCGCCAGGGCGTCGTCCACATCATCGGACCGGAGCAGGGCTTCACGCTGCCGGGCGCGACCATCGTCTGCGGCGACAGCCACACGTCCACGCACGGCGCCTTCGGAGCCCTCGCGCATGGCATCGGCACGTCCGAGGTCGAGCATGTGCTCGCCACGCAGACGCTGATCCAGAAGAAGGCGAAGAACATGCTGGTGCGCGTCGACGGCAAGCTGCCGCCCGGCGTCACCGCCAAGGACATTGCGCTCGCCGTCATCGGCAAGATCGGCACGGCCGGCGGCACCGGCCACGTCATCGAATATGCGGGCGAGGCCATTCGCGACCTGTCGATGGAAGGCCGCATGACGCTCTGCAACATGTCGATCGAGGGCGGCGCGCGCGCCGGCCTGATCGCGCCCGACGAAAAGACCTTCGCTTACCTGAAGGACCGCCCGAAGGCGCCGAAGGGCGCGGCCTGGGACCAGGCGGTCGCCTATTGGTCGAAGCTGAAGACCGACGATGGCGCGCAGTTCGACACGGTCGTGACTCTCAACGCCGCCGAACTGCCGCCGCTCGTCACCTGGGGCACGAGCCCCGAGGACGTCATCACCATCGAGGGCACGGTGCCGACGCCATCAGACGCCCCGAACGAGGCGAAGAAGGTCGCGATCGCGCGCGCGCTCGACTACATGGGCCTCAAGGGCGGCGAGAAAATCACCGACGTGAAGATCGACCGCGCCTTCATCGGCTCCTGCACCAACGGCCGCATCGAGGATCTTCGCGCCGCCGCCGCGGTCGCGAAGGGCAAGAAAGTGTCCTCGCATGTGAGCGCGATGGTCGTGCCGGGCTCGGGCCTGGTGAAGGAGCAGGCGGAAGCCGAAGGGCTCGACAAGATCTTCATCGAGGCCGGTTTCGAATGGCGTGAGCCCGGCTGCTCGATGTGCCTGGCGATGAACCCGGACAAGCTCGCGCCGGGCGAGCGTTGCGCCTCGACCTCGAACCGCAATTTCGAGGGCCGGCAGGGTTTCCGCGGACGCACCCATCTCGTGTCGCCGGCCATGGCGGCGGCGGCCGCGATCGCCGGCCATTTCGTCGACGTGCGCAAGATCTGAACGTACGCGACCGGCGCGGCCGATGCCGCGCCGACAATCGACGTCAGAACCCGACCTTCTTGTTCTCGCCGATCTCCGGCGGCGTGCCGGTCAGGCGGGCCTTGGCGTAGCCGTAGACGTAGACCATGGTCGCGCTCGGCGCGTCCCAGTATTCGGCGCTTTCCACGTCGACCCGGATGAGCGCGATGTCGCTCTTGTCCGGGCCCTGCGGAAACCACACGCGCGCCGCCTCGCTCCAGAAAGCGTTGATCCTGGCCTTGTCGCGCACGATCGTCGCGGCGCCGCGCACGGAGACGTAATGCTGGTCCTTCGGCTCGGCATAGGCGACGAGCACGTCGGGCGCGGAGGCGATCTCCTCGAGCTTGGGCGAATCGCCCGCGGTCATGAACCACAGGGCGCCCTCGAATTCCGTGTTCACGGCCGACATGGGCCGCGCCGACAGAGCGTCGTCATGGTCGCGCGTCACGAGCATCGCCACGCGAATGTTCTTGATCAGGTCCCAGACCTTCTGTCTGCTTTCCAGCGATTGTTCCATCCTGCTTCTCGCAATTCGATCGACGCCGCGCGAGGCCGGCGCCGGGATGAGCCCTTTGGCTCGCGTGTCCTGCCAACGCCGCCGGGCAGGCGGGGTTCCGCAAGCCGCGCTCTTTTGCGTCCGTGCGCCGCGTGCGATGGTGCGGCATGACCGACGATGGCGAGGACTGGAGCGAGCGTCGCGCGCCGACGCTCGCCGAATTCGAGGATATGGCGCAGATCTGTTTCGACGCGCTGCCGGAAGGTTTCCGCAGGCTGTGCGCGGGGATCGTCGTGCGCGTCGACGACTGGCCCGACGACGAGACGCTCGACGAGATGAAGTGCGAGAGCGACTACGACCTGCTCGGCCTGTTTCGCGGACGCGGCCTCGCGCAGGGCGAAGCTCTCGCCCATACCGGGCAGCCGCCCAACATGGTGTGGCTCTATCGCCGCCCGATTCTCGATTACTGGGCGGAGAACGAAGACACGCTCGGCGCGATCGTGCGGCACGTTCTGATCCATGAGATCGGCCACCATTTCGGTCTGTCCGACGACGACATGGAGCGCATCGAGCGCGAGGCTGAATGACGTCGTCGTCGGCCTCGCCGGAAATGCGCGCGGCGTTCGCGTCGAGAATGCTCGCGCAGGCAGGCGTCGCCGATGCGCGCATCGAACGCGCTTTCGCGGAAACGCCGCGCGAAGCCTTCGCGGGCCCGCCCCCCTGGCATATCGCGCATTACGGCGCCTATGCGCAGACGAGCGCCGTCGCCGATCTCTACGAGGACTGCCTCGTCGCGATCGACGCGTCGCGCGGCGTCAATATCGGCGAACCGGCGCTGCACGCGCGCTGCATGCGGGAACTGGCGCTGAAGGAAGGCGAGACGGTTCTGCACGTCGGCGCGGGCGTCGGCTACTACACGGCCATGCTGGCGCAGCTCGTCGGCGATGCGGGCAAGGTCTTCGGCTACGAGATTGACGCCGGCATCGCGGCGCGCGCGCAAGAGAATCTGCGCGACCGGCGCAATGTCGCGATCGCGGCGCGATCGGGCGTCGCGCCCGACCTGCCGATGGCGGATGCGATCTATGTCAACGCCGCCGCCATCGAGCCCTACGCCTGCTGGCGCAACGCCTTGCGACCGGGCGGGCGCCTGTTGTTTCCGCTGGAGGCGCCGCAGACGACCGGCGCGATGCTGTTTGTCCGGCGCGGCGCTGACGATCTGCGCTGGCCCGCGCATTTCCTCTTTCCCGTCGCCTTCATCGCCTGCGAGGCGGAGCGGGACCGCGCGGCGGAACGAAAACTCGCCGAGCGGTTCCTCGACGAAAGCTGGCGCAGTGTCCAGACCTTGCGGTTCGACCGGCCGGACGAGACCTGCTGGCTCGCAGGCGCCGACTGGTGGCTGTCCACCGCGGCGCCGTGAGGATAGATCACGGCCGCTTCTTCACCAGGTATTTGTGCCAGCCGTCGAGCACGAGTTCGCGCTTCTGGTTGTGCACGGTCGCGCGCATGACGATGACGCCGGTCGAGCGCTGCGCCTTCAGTTCCGTGATCTCGAGCGCGGGATAGAGCGTGTCGCCCTCGATCACGCCGGCGAGGAACCGGCTCGACTGTTCGAGAAAGGCGACGAGCGAATCCGAGACCTCGTGCGGAAAGCGCCCGGCGCCGGCCGCCGTGAAGCACATGACCTGCAGCCCGTGCGCGAGCAGGCCGGAAAGGCCGCGCTTGCGGCAATATTCGACATCGTAGTGAATTGGATGGTTGTCGCCGGAGACGAGCTGGAAGGCCGCGAAATTGGCTGCGTTCACCGTGCGGCTGGGCAACAGGTAGCGCTCGCCCAGCTGAAAATCCTCGAACCAGCGCTGCCCGGCGCAGAGGTGCTTCTCCGGTTCGAAATTCGTGTCGACGCCACTCATTTTACCTCCCCGTTTGCGGCATGGTTGCAGGGCGCGCCGCATGGGGTCAATGCGGCCCCGTTTGCGCGCCCCGCCCCCTTTTGCTAACACCCTGCAAAACTCGCCGCCAAAGGGCCTTGCGATGGAAAAGTTCACCAAACTGACGGGCGTCGCCGCGCCCCTGCCGATCGTCAACATCGACACGGACATGATCATCCCGAAGCAGTACCTGAAGACGATCGCGCGCACCGGCCTCGGCAAGGGCCTGTTCTCGGAGATGCGCTACAACGAGGACGGTTCGGAGAATCCGAATTTCGTGCTGAACCAGCCGGCCTACCGCAAGGCGCAGATTCTGGTGGCGGAAGACAATTTCGGCTGCGGCTCCTCGCGCGAGCACGCGCCCTGGGCGCTGCTCGACTACGGCATCCGCTGCGTCATCTCGACCAGCTTCGCCGACATTTTCTACAACAATTGCTTCAAGAACGGCATTCTGCCGATCAAGGTGTCGAAAGAGGACCTCGCCAAGCTGATGGACGACGCCGAGCGCGGCGCCAACGCCACGCTGACGGTCGATCTCGAAGCCCAGGAAATCCGTGGCCCCGACGGCGGCGTCGTCAAATTCGACATCGACGCCTTCCGCAAGCATTGCCTGATCGAGGGCCTCGACGACATCGGCCTGACGATGGTGAAGGCGGACAAGATTGCGTCCTTCGAAAAGAAGGATTCTGCCGCGAGGCCGTGGGCGTAACGAACCGCGTCGGAATCCTCGGCGCCTCCACGCTCCATTCAAGTTTGAATCGGCTCGACCCCTCCCCCGCTTCGCGGGAGAGGGAGAATATTGGCGCCTTCATCGAGGTCGCAGGCAGCAATGTCGGCCGCCCCCTCTCCCGCGAAGCGGGGGAGGGCTGGGGAGGGAGCCTCGCCGCAACAAAAAACCCCGCAACGCTCGCGCGGCGCGGGGTTCTTTCTGGACTCGGAGCCGCTCAGCGGTTGGCGATCAGATCGTCCACGACGGTCGGATCGGCCAGCGTCGACGTGTCGCCCAGCGCGCCGAATTCGTTCTCGGCGATCTTGCGCAGGATGCGGCGCATGATCTTGCCGGAGCGGGTTTTCGGCAGGCCCGGCGCGAACTGGATCACGTCGGGCGTGGCGATCGGGCCGATCTCCTTGCGCACGTGCGCGACGAGCTGCTTGCGCAGGTCCTCGGTCGCCTCGACGCCCGTCATCAGCGTGACATAGGCGTAGATGCCCTGGCCCTTGATGTCGTGCGGGAAGCCGACGACGGCCGCTTCCGAGACCGCGTCGTGCGAGACGAGTGCGCTCTCGACTTCCGCCGTGCCCATGCGGTGGCCGGACACGTTGATGACGTCGTCGACGCGGCCGGTGATCCAGTAATAGCCGTCGGCGTCGCGGCGGCAGCCGTCGCCGGTGAAATACTTGCCCGGATAGGTCGAGAAATAGGTCTGCACGAAGCGCTCGTGATCGCCGTAGACCGTGCGCATCTGGCCCGGCCAGGAATCGGCGATGACGAGATTGCCCTCGCAGGCGCCTTCCTGCACGACGCCGTTGGCGTCCACGATCTCAGGCTGCACGCCGAAGAAGGGCTTGGTCGCCGAGCCCGGCTTCTGGGCGATCGCGCCCGGCAGCGGGGTGATGAGAATGCCGCCGGTCTCCGTCTGCCACCAGGTGTCGACGATCGGGCACCGGCTGTCGCCGACGACGCGGTGATACCATTCCCAGGCTTCCGGATTGATCGGCTCGCCGACGGAGCCCAGGAGGCGCAGCGTCTTGCGGCTGGTCTTCTTCACCGGCTCCTCGCCCGCGCCCATCAGCGAGCGGATCGCGGTCGGCGCGGTGTAGAAGATGTTGACCTTGTGCTTGTCCACCACGTCCCAGAAGCGCGAGATCGACGGATAGTTCGGAATGCCCTCGAACATCAGCGTCGTCGCGCCATTGGCGAGCGGGCCGTAGACGATATAGCTGTGGCCCGTCACCCAGCCCACGTCCGCCGTGCACCAGTAGATGTCGCCCTCGTGATAGTCGAAGACGTATTGATGCGTCATCGCCGCGTAGACGAGATAGCCGCCGGTCGTGTGCACCACGCCCTTCGGCGCGCCGGTGGAGCCCGACGTGTAGAGCATGAACAGCGGATCTTCGGCGTTCATCTCCACCGGCGGACAATCGGCGGACACCTTGGCGATCTCCTCGCCGTACCAGACGTCGCGGCCCTCGACCCAGTCGACCTTGCCGCCCGTGCGCTTGACGACGATCATCGTCTCGACGACGCCGGCGCGCTTTGCCGCCTCGTCGGCGTTGACCTTCAGCGGCACCTTGCGGCCGCCGCGCAGGCCTTCATCCGCCGTTATGACAAGCTTGGACTTGCAGCCCTCAATGCGGGCGGCCAGCGAATCCGGCGAGAAGCCGCCGAACACGATCGAATGCACCGCGCCGATGCGCGCGCAGGCGAGCATGGCGTAGGCGGCTTCGGGAATCATCGGCAGGTAGATGGTGACCGTGTCGCCCTTCTTGACGCCTTGCGCCTTGAAGACATTGGCGAGCTTGGACACGCGCTCGTGCAGCTGCTTGTAGGTGATGTGCTCGGATTCCTCCGGGTTGTCGCCTTCCCAGATGATCGCCGTCTGGTCGCCGCGCTTGGCGAGGTGACGGTCGATGCAGTTCATCGACACGTTGGTCGTGCCGTCCTCGAACCACTTGATCGAGACGTGCTTGGGATCGTAGCTCGTGTTCTTCACCTTGGTGAAGGGCTTGATCCAGTCGATGCGCTTGCCGTGCTCGGCCCAGAAGCCCTCGGGGTCATTGACCGAACGCTTGTACATCTCTTCGTATTTGGCCTGGTCGACAAAGGCGCGCTTCTTCCACTCGTCGCTGACGGCGTAAACTTTCTCAGACATTGCGTCCTCCCACGGGCGCGCGCGAACCCGAGCGTTCGCGGCGCTCCAAAAAGTCCCGGGATTATGCGTCAGCGGCAGGCCTGCTCACAAGGCGAGCAGGGTCGAACTTTGGTCGCGCCACCTTCGGCTAAGGCCATGCGGCCTATTGGCATTCCTTGCGGATGCGGGCGAGCGCGTCGCTGATGCCGGCGAGCGAGTAAGTGTCGGTCGAGGCATTGCCCTTGGACGAGGACGCCTTGACCACGAGCTTGGAGCCCCTTTTCATCGCCTCGACGAACTTGCCCTCTTCGGCCGGGTTCTTCAGCCAGGCGTTGGAGCCCTTGGCGACCAGCTGAAACGCCGCACCGCCGATGTCGGCCGACGGCTCGGAGCCGTCCTTCATGGCGAAGCCCATGATGACGGAAACCTCATTTTGGACGTTCTCGCCCGGGCGGTTCGAGATGAACACGTAGGCGTCGTCGCGCTTCAGGCTCGCCGGCGCGCGCTCCTTGGGCCTTGCCAGCGTGTAGCAGGTCCTGGCCTTGCCGCCGGCGGTGAACACGTCCCACTCGCCGAAGCGGCCGACCGGCGTCGCCTTGCCGCCCTTGCCGTCGGACTTCTTCGATTTCTCGTCGGTCTTGGCTGGCTTGCCCTTGGCGGATTTCTTGGAATCCTCCTTCTCCTTGGCCTGGGCGCCGGAGAAGGCGAGCGACGGGCCGGCCGGCGGCGAAGACGCCGAAAAGCCGAGAGCAAAGGCGAAAACGACCAGCGCCGGAACGGCGCGCTGCGGCAATCGAATCATGTTTCGATCTTATCCAATTTGGCGTGGAACTGCGACGCGACGGGAGGATATCGGAGGGTCCGATCGCGGCGAAATTCGGACCATCGCCGCAAGGGAGCGTGGCGCCGCGCACTTTCGTCGCCCGCCGCCAGCGGCTAATGTCGCCGCCATTCTACGGAGCAGACCATGTCCTTCAACTTCTCCCGTTTGCGCGCCGCCTTCGCCGCCCTCGCGCTCGGCCTGAGCGTCGCCGGCTGCGGCTACAACACCATTCCCACGGCGGAAGAGAACGCCAAGGCCAAATGGGCCGACGTTCAGAATCAGTACCAGCGCCGCGCCGACCTGATCCCGAACCTCGTTGCGACCGTGCAGGGCTACGCCAAGCAGGAGAAGGACGTGCTGACTTCGGTGATCGAGGCGCGGTCCAAGGCCACATCCGTCAAGATCGACGCTTCGCAGCTCACCGATCCGGAGAAGGTCAAGCAGTTCCAGGACGCCCAGAACCAGCTTTCCGGCGCGCTCGGCCGGCTGATCGCGGTCTCCGAAGCCTATCCCGACCTGAAGTCCAATCAGAATTTCCTGGCTCTGCAATCGCAGCTCGAAGGCACGGAGAACCGTATCGCCGTCGCCCGCCGCGACTACGTGGCCGCCGTCCGCGACTACAATCTGACGCTGACCACCTTCCCCTCGATCATCTGGGCGAAGACCCTCTTCTCCGGCAACAAGCCGATGGCGACCTTCACGGCGTCGGAAGGCTCCGACAAGCCGCCGCAGGTGAAGTTCTGAGGCGTGAAGTTCTGATCGAATGGACCGCGAGCCTTCAGGCTCGCCCGGCGAGCATCACGCCATGAATCGCGCGAAGGTCGCGAGGCCCGAATTGTCATCCCCGACGAGCGCGGCTCGATCGGGGATCCAGAAGGGCCGCGCCAACAACCTGCCCGGATTACGCGCGCGCTCCTGGATCGCCGCTTTCGCGGGGATGACATTTGCGCTCGCCGCCCTCTTCGCCACGCTCGCCTTCGCCCTCGACTTCCCCGCGCTGACCGGCCGCGTCGTCGACCAGGCGAACATCCTGCCCTTCCAGACGCGCATGCAGATCGAGACGAAGCTCGCGGCGCTGGAGGACAAGTCCGGCATCCAGCTCGTCGTCGCCACCGTGCCCTCGCTGCAGGGCTCGGACATCGAGACCTTCTCGGTCGATCTCGCGCGTTCCTGGAAGCTCGGCGAGGCGAAGAAGAACAACGGCCTGCTGCTGCTGGTCGCGCCCAACGAGCGCAAGGTGCGCATCGAGGTCGGCTACGGCCTCGAGGGAACGATGACGGATGCTCTGTCGAGCGTCATCATCCGCAGCGCGATCGTTCCGAAGTTCCGTTCGGGCGATTATGCCGGCGGCATCGTCGCCGGCGTCGACGCGATCATCGACGCGCTGACCGTCGATTCCGCCGAATGGCAGAAGAAGGCGAAGATCCGCGTCGAGCAGCAGCCCGACCTGATCGACCAGCTCCTGCCCTTCATCGTCTTCGCGCTGTTCGTCTTCATCCTCTGGTCGATGATCCGCAACGCGCGCGGCTCGACCGGACGCTGGGTGCGGCGCGGCAACCAGACGATCTTCATCCCCTCCGGGCCGAGCAACTGGGGCGGCGGAAGCGGCTGGGGCGGCGGCTCCAGCAGCGGCGACTCCGGCGGCTTTTCGGGCGGCGGCGGGTCGTTTGGCGGCGGCGGCGCCTCGGGGGACTGGTGACATGAGCGAAGACCGCACGCCGATCTCCGAACAGGACCGCGCCCGCATTGCGGCCGCGATCCACGCCGCCGAGCAGGGGACCGCTGGCGACATCGTCTGCGTGCTGATGCGCGCCTCCTCCTCCTATTCCTACGCGCCGCTTCTGTGGGCGTCGTTTATCGCGCTGTTGTCGCCCTGGGCGCTGGTCGCCGCCACGCAGCTCAGCGTCGTCCGAATCCTCGGCCTTCAGGTCGCGATCTTCGTCGCGGTCGGGCTCGTCCTCATGTGGACGCCGCTGCGCATGGCGCTCGTTCCGCGCGCGGTGAAACGCTCGCGCGCGCACCGCGCCGGCATGGAGCAGTTTTTCGCGCGCGGCGTGACGCAGACGAAGACTCGCAAGGGCGTCATGATTTTCGTGTCGCTGGCCGAACATTACGCCCATGTCGTCGCCGACGAGGGCATAGCCGCGCATGTCGATCACGCGGTATGGCGCGAGACGGTGGACGCGCTGACTGCGCATATCGCCGAAGGGCGCGTCGCCGACGGCTTCATCGCCGCCGTCGCCCGCTGCGGCGCCGTCATGGCCGAGATCGCGCCATCGGATGGAAGCGGCCACGCGCTGCCGGACCGGATCTACGTTCTCTGAGACGCGCTCAGGTCGGGATGCGACGTGATGGAAACGCGGCCGTCATTGCGCGGGGCTCCGGTGATTCCGCGCAAGATCATCCCGCTCTAGCGCGTCATGGCGGCGCCGAGAATCGCGCCGGGCCGCTCCGCCGCGCCCGCCTGCACCAGCGCCACATAGCGCGCGTCGGGCGTGGGTTGCGCGCTCGTCTCGAAATGCGCGGGGGCGCCGGAATAAGCGCCGAGCCGGGTCATCCTGCGCACGACATTCGTGTAGGTGAGCGTCCGGCCGGCGTTTTCGCCGCGGCCGACCGCAACGGTCGCGGCCGGCTCCACCTCCATCAGCCAGACGGTCGCGGGGCTTTTCGCGCCCGCGCCGACTTCCACCGTCGCCTTGCCGTCGGCGACTTTCGCCGAGACGTCAACCGTCAGCGCGCCTTTCGCGGACCGGTCTTCGGCAAGGTTCCTCAGCAGCGCGTCGCGATCGGCGCCCACGACATGCGCGAGCCCGTCGATCACGGCCTGGGGCGTATAGACCTTCCCGTCGCCGCGCGCCGCCGCATAGCCCTTCTGCCGCGCGGTGCATTGCGGAGAGGCCAGCGTGTCCTTCCAGCCGATATAGTCCCAGTAGTCCACAGGCAGCGACAGGACGACGAGCGAGGGATCGCGCGCCAGTTCGCCGATGATCCGGTCCGCGGCCGGGCAGGAGGAACAGCCCTGGCTGGTGAACAATTCGACGACGCCGCGCGGTCGATCCATCGCGGAGGCGGCCGGGGCGACAAGCAGGGCGGCGAGAAGGGCGATCTTGGGGGAGCGCATCAAGTCTCTCGTGTCGCCGACAGGCTTACGCTCGTCGCCGCGCACGAACCATTCACAAAACGGTGAATCCGCGTGCGGCGCAGGACACCGTCAGCGCCTGCGCAGCGAATTGAGCACTTTCATGCCCGGGCGCCCGCGCTGGGGCATGCCGATCTGCGCTTCGATCGCCATGATGGCGGCGCGCGTCTTGGCGCCCACTGCGCCGTCCGGCTCGCCGACGTCGTAGCCGCGCGCGATCAAGAGCCGCTGCAATTCGCGGCGCTCGTTGCGCGAAAGCCCGAGATCGTCGGTCGGCCATTCGCCCTGTACGCCCGCCTTGCCCTTCAGCTTGTCGGTCAGGATCGAGATCGCCAGCGCATAGGCGTCGGAGCCGTTGTAGGAATAGGCGGCGTCGTAGTTCTTGAAGACCAGGAACCCCGGCCCGCCCTTGCCGGCCGGCAGCAGCAGCCCCGCCGATCCGCCGCCCGACAGGCCGCCGCCGCCGACGCGGCGGACGCCGTGATTTTCCCAGAAAGACACCGGATGCTTGTTCGTGCGGCCGGAGGGGCCGGAATAACCGGAGGGGACCTCGACCTCGTAGCCCCAGGCCGCGCCCGTCGCCCAGCCGGACTTGCGCAGATAATTGGCGGTCGAATGCAGGGCGTCCGGCACGGAATTGACGAGATCGCTGCGCCCGTCGCCGTCGCCGTCGACGCCGAGCCGCAGATAGGTCGAGGGCATGAATTGCGTATGGCCGAAGGCGCCCGCCCACGAGCCCCAGAGATCGGCCGCCTCGAGATCGCCGCGCTGCAGGATCTTCAGAGTCGACATCAGCTCGCCGCGGAAATAGGCCTGCCGCCGGTCGGCCATGCAGACCAGGGTGGAGAGCGCCTGCGGCAGGTAGAATTTCTTGCCCGCCTTGCCGAAATCCGATTCCACGCCCCAGACGGCGGCGATGGCGTAGCGGTCGACGCCGTAGCGTTGTTCGGCGGAGGCCAGCGCGCTGGAATATTGCCGCATGGCTGCCTTGCCGTCGGCAACTTTCTCGTCGTCGGTTAGCGCGGCCAGATAGTCCCAGATCGGAGTCTTGAACTCCGGCTGGTTGTTCATGAGTTCGATGACCTTGGGCTCCGGCGTCACGCCCTTGAAGGCGGCGTCGAAGGTTCCCCCCGATATGCCCTGCGCGGCCGCCTGAGAGCGCAGCGAGGCGACGCACGAGGAGAAATCGGCCGAAGCCGGCGTGGCGCCGGCGAGCGCGGCGAGGGTCAGGAGGACAGGCGCGGCTTTCATGGCGCCAGACCGTAGCGCGGCCCTGTTAACGCGTCATTAACGATGCCGAGGAGGCGCCGCGGACGGCGCGCCCCGCCCCGGACGGCGTTTCCGCATGCCGGCGATTTCGCCCGGACGCAGGCTGGTCTAGGCTTGGTCCATGCTGGCCGACCGGCTCCGTCCCGTCCTCGAACCCCTCGCCGCAGCCGCGCGAAAAGCGGGCGCGCACGCGCTCGACCTCGTCTATCCGCCGGTCTGCATGGCCTGCCGCCGCGCCACATCGGCCCATTTCGGCCTCTGTCCGGACTGCTGGACGAAGATGCGCTTCATCGAGAAGCCCTATTGCGAGCGGCTGGGAACGCCCTTCGACGTCGATCTCGGCCAGCCCGGCCTGCTTTCGCCGGAAGCCATCGCCAATCCGCCCGTTTTTTCGCGCGCGAGATCGGTGGTCCGGTTCGACGACGGCCCGGCCCGGCTGATCGTGCATCGGCTGAAATATTACGACCGGCTCGAGGTCGCGCGACCCGTCGGCCGCTGGATGGCGCGCGCCGGCGCCGAACTGATCGACGACGCCGACCTGCTGGCGCCCGTGCCCATGCACCGCCTGCGGCTGCTCGGCCGCAAGCACAACCAGGCGGCGCTCCTGGCGCAGGCCGTCTCGCGCGAAACCGGCGCGCCCGCCGTCATGTCCGCGCTGGAGCGCGTGAAGGCGACGCCGCCGCAGGTCGGCCTCTCCAGGGCCCAGCGGGCCACCAATCTCCAGGGCGCGTTCCGTGTCGGCGAGGCGGGCAGGCTCGCGGTGCTCGACAAGAAGATCGTGTTGATCGACGACGTGATGACGTCGGGCGCGACCGCCAATGCGGCCGCGCGCGTTCTCCTGCGGGCGGGCGCGAAACGCGTGGACGCCCTGACCTTCGCGCGGGTTGTGACAGGGGGGTGAATTCCCATATAAGCGCTGCGAAAAGGACGTTCCATGCAGCCTGTCACGATCTATACGACGTCGATGTGCCCGTATTGCCATGCCGCGAAGGACCTGCTGCGCAAGAAGGGCGCGGAGTTCGACGAAATCTCCATCGACGGCGACCGCGCCGGCCGCGTCGCCATGTCCGAACGGGCGGGCGGCCGCACCACCGTGCCACAGATATTCATCGGCGCGACCCATGTCGGCGGCTGCGACGATCTCTACGACATGGAGTCGGACGGCAGGCTCGACGGCCTGCTGGCGGGCTGATCCATGATCCGCTACGCGCTGGTCTGCGACGAGGCCCACGAATTCGAAAGCTGGTTCGCCAGCGCCGGCGCCTACGACGACCAGGCGCGCCGCGGCTTCGTGACCTGCCCGTACTGCAATTCGCCGCGCGTGACCAAGGCGATCATGGCGCCCAGCGTCGCCCGCCGCGACCGCGACGAGGCGCCCGCCGCGCAGGCGCCGCAGGCCTCGCCCGCGCCGGCGCCGCAGGAAATGGCGCTGGTCGACGCCAAGATGGCGGAAGTGCGCGCCATGGTGCGCGCCCTGCGCGAAAAGATCATCGAGCACACGACCGACGTCGGCGCCGCCTTCCCCGAAGAGGCGCGCAAGATTCACGACGGCGAGGCGGAGGCCCGCCCGATCCGCGGCCAGGCGAGCTGGGACGAGGCGCAGGCGCTGATCGAGGACGGCGTGGAGATCATGCCGATCCCGCCCTCGCCCGACGAGCGGAACTGAACTTCACTCCGCCGGCTTCTGCGCCGCCATCATGTAGTTGACGCCGCAATCCTCGGATGTCCGCCACTCGTCGAAGACCGGATTGTAGACCACGCCCGTGCGGTCGTAGATCTCCAGCCCCGCTGCGCGAAAATCGCCCGCCAGCTCCTGCGGCGTGACGAACTGGTCCCAGTTGTGCGTGCCCTTCTTCACCCAGCGCAGGATGTATTCGGCGCCGACGATGGCGAGCGCATAGGACTTGAACGTCCGGTTGAGCGTGGCGGCGAAGAGGAAGCCGCCCGGCCGGACGAGGCTTGCGGCGGTGGCGATGAAGCCCGTGCGGTCGTTCACGTGCTCGACCACTTCCATGATGAGCACGGCGTCGAATTGCGCGCCGGTCGCCGCCAGTTCCTCGGCAGTCGTTTGCCGATAGTCGATGTCGACCCCGGATTTCGCGGCATGGGCGCGCGCCACCTCGATATTGGTCGGCGCGGGATCGATCGACGTCATCGTCGCGCCGAGGGCGGCCAGGGGTTCGGACAGGATGCCGCCGCCGCAGCCGATGTCGAGGATCGATAGGCCGTGGAGCGGCGAACCTGCGTCCACGCCGGACTTGGCCGCAAGCTCCTCAACGAGAATATTCCGCACGTATTCGACCCGCGTCGGGTTCAGCTTGTGGAGCGCCCGCATCGGTCCCCACAGATCCCACCATTCCTCGCCAAGCGCGTCGAATCGCGCCACGTCTTCCGGATCGACGCTGGCGCTGCGCGACGCCCTTTCGCGTGCGTCGGGCGTTCTGGCGGCTTTCGTCACGTGTCTACCTCGAGCCATTCCCGAGGCGGTCTGCGCGATTGACAGGCGCCGGGGAGGCCGTATGTATACGCCGCCTTCGGACAGGGCGCGAGCGCCGACGCTTCGTAAGGTTGGAACAACCCTCGGAGCATCATGTCCGGTCAGGCCAAACCCCGTCTCGTCATGAAGTTCGGCGGCACTTCGGTCGCCAATGTCGAGCGCATCCGCAACGTCGCCCGCCATGTGCAGCGCGAGGTCGAGGCCGGCTTCGACGTCGCCGTCGTCGTCTCGGCCATGTCGGGCAAGACGAACGAACTGGTCGCCTGGTGCAAGGAGGCCGCGCCGCTGCACGACGCCCGCGAATACGACGCGATCGTCGCCTCGGGCGAGCAGGTCACGTCCGGGCTCCTCGCCATCGTCCTGCAGGACATGGGGATCCAGGCCCGCTCGTGGCAGGGCTGGCAAATCCCGATCCTGACTGACGGCGCGCACGGCTCGGCCCGCATCGAGGGCATCGACGGTTCGGAGATCGTCAAACGCTTCGCCGAACGCAACGAAGTCGCGGTGGTCGCCGGCTTCCAGGGGATGCACAAGCCGACCGGCCGCATCGCCACGCTGGGCCGTGGCGGCTCCGACACGAGCGCGGTGGCGCTCGCGGCGGCCATCGGGGCTGCGCGCTGCGACATCTATACCGACGTCGACGGCGTCTACACCACCGATCCGCGCATCGTTCCGAAGGCCAAGCGGCTCGACAAGGTCGCCTTCGAGGAAATGCTGGAAATGGCCTCGCTCGGCGCGAAGGTCCTGCAAGTTCGATCCGTCGAGGTCGCGATGGTGCACAAGGTGCCGACCTATGTGCGCTCCTCCTTCGACGATCCCGCAAATCCCCAGTCCGGCACGCTGATCTGCGCCGAGGAGGACATTATGGAAGCCCAGGTTGTCACCGGCATCGCCTTTTCCCGCGACGAGGCGCAGATCACGCTCAGGCGCGTGGCCGACAAGCCGGGCGTGGCGGCGGCGATCTTCGTGCCGCTGGCCGACGCCAACATCAACGTCGACATGATCATCCAGGTGGTCTCGGACGACCAGGCGACGACCGACATCACCTTCACCGTGCCGGCCGCCGACTACGAGCGCGCCCGGGCGGTGCTCGAGAAGTCGAAGGAGGCCGTGGGTTTCGCCTCGATCGCGGGGGCGACCGACGTGGTGAAGGTCTCGGCCATCGGCATCGGCATGCGCAGCCATGCCGGCGTCGCCGCGCGCGCCTTCAGGGCCTTGTCCGAAAAGGGCATCAATATCAGGGCGATCACCACGTCCGAGATCAAGTTCTCGGTCCTGATCGACGCCGCTTATACGGAACTCGCCGTGCGCACGCTGCACTCGCTCTACGGCCTCGACAAGGCCTGATACGGCGCGCTTCCGGCCGCCTCGCTTGGCCCGCCGATATCGCGTAAACAAAGGATCGGTCGAGTCGCCCTGACCGCCGCCTGCGGCCCGTTTCCTGCAACGGTCCGCTGCGACGGCCCGGGCTCGAGGCTCGCCGGAATGACGCCGGGCGGTCGCCCGAACGGGACACGACACGATGCGCAGCGCACTCGGCGGACCTCGCCTTCTGCTGCGCCGGCTCCGCGAAGTCATGGCGGAGCCGGTGAGCCCGCAGGCGCGGCTCGACAAGATCGTG
>JBDHTL010000027.1:0-31696 GCA_039808645.1 Rhodoblastus sp.
CGATCATCGAATTCTACTACAAGAACGACGCGCTCAACGATCCCATGGTGTCGGAAGAGCACATCACCGCCTTCGGCTGGGCGAGCCCGCAGGAGATCGACGACATCATGGCGCTCGCCATTCGCGTCAACGATTTCCTGTCCGGCCTGTTCCTCGGCGTCGGCATCCGTCTCGTCGACTTCAAGATGGAATGCGGCCGCCTCTGGGAAAACGACATGATGCGGATCGTCGTCGCCGACGAGATATCGCCCGATTCCTGCCGTTTGTGGGACATCAAGTCGAACGACAAGCTCGACAAGGATCGCTTCCGCCGCGACATGGGCGGCCTGGTCGAGGCCTATACCGAGGTCGCGCGGCGTCTCGGCATTCTGCAGACGACCGACGAGCCGCCGCGCTCGGGCCCGAAACTCGTCCAGTAACAACCCCGACCGCCACTGCGAATCCGGAACCGAACATGAAGGCCAGAGTCGTCGTCACCCTCAAGAATGGCGTGCTCGATCCGCAGGGCAAGGCGATCGAGGGCGCGCTCCGCTCGCTGGGCGTCGAAGGGGTCGCCAGCGTCCGGCAGGGCAAGGTGTTCGACGTCGAGATGGCCGGCCAGGACAAGGCCGCGGCCACGGCGTCGCTGCAGGCGGCCTGCGAAAAGTTGCTCGCCAATATCGTCATCGAAAACTTCAAGATCGACCTCGGTTGATCCAGCGCCGGTGAGGCCATGAAAGCCGCCGTCATTCTCTTTCCGGGCTCCAATCGCGAAGGCGACGCCGCGCGCGCGCTGAAACAGGCGACAGGACGCCAGCCCGACATCGTCTGGCACGCCGACCATGACTTGCCTGCCGGGACCGATCTCGCCGTCCTGCCCGGCGGCTTCAGCTACGGCGACTATCTACGCTGCGGGGCCATCGCCGGCCGCGCCCCGATCATGGACGCCGTGCGCAAGCACGCCGCCCGCGGCGGCTACGTGCTCGGCATTTGCAACGGCTTCCAGATCCTCTGCGAGAGCGGGCTTCTGCCCGGCGTGCTGATGCGCAACGCCAATCTGCATTTCGTCTGCAAGATGCAGCACTTGCGCGTCGAACGCGCCGCCGCGCCTTTCACCAGCGCCTACAGGGCTGGCGACGTCGTCAAGGTCGCTATCGCCCACGGCGAAGGCAATTACGAAGCCGACGACGCCACGATCGAGACGATCGAGAAGGACGGCCGCGTCGCCTTCCGCTATTGCGACGCCGCGGGCGTCGTGGGCGGCGCCGCCAATCCGAACGGTTCGCGCAACGACATCGCCGGCATCTATTCCGAGCGCTTCAACGTTCTCGGCCTGATGCCGCATCCAGAAAACCTGATCGACCCGCTGGTCGGCGGCGTCGACGGCAAGGGCATGTTCGCGAGTCTGGCGGCGGCAGCCGGCTGATTCGCCGCCGATCAGGCAAGAACCGGCTTCTTCGCTCTGAGCACAAGAGAAAAGGCCCGGCATTCGCCGGGCCTTTCCAATTTTGCTTTTCGCCCGCGGCGAAATCAGTACTTGGCGACAACCGCGCTGGCGCCGCCGCCGAAGCGGTAGGTGATGCCGGCCGAGACGACCCACGGGTCGATATTGACCTTGGCGCGAACCGGGATCGGGCCGACCAGCGGAGCGGCGACGGTGTTCCACACCAGCGCATGAGCCGTCGGCTGCATCATGATGCGCTTGACGTCGACGTTCACGCCCCAGTTGGAGTTGATCATGTAGTCGAAGCCGACCTGACCGGCGACGCCCCAGGAGCTGCCGATGCTGAGATTCGAAACGGTGTTCGCGCCGGTCGGGCCGAGCAGGGGCGAGAAGAAGGGCGCCCAGTTGCCGCCGCTCTTCTGTCCGAAGTAGGCGGTGAAGTTCACGCCGACGCCGATGTAGGGCTGGAAGGCGCCGAAGTTCGTGAAGTGGTACTGCAGCAGAACGGTCGGCGGGAACACCCAGGTCGAGCCGATATTCAGGCCGTTCAGGACGCCCGTGCCGGTGACGCTGTGCTTGGACAGGCAGCAGATCGCTTCGACCGCGATGTTCTTGGTGAAGTAGTAGGTGACGTCGAGTTCGGGAATGACGGTCGTCGAAACCTTCGCGCCTGCGCCGAGGATCTGGCCGCCCGCGCCCGTGCTGGAGCCGAGAAGCGGCAGAATGGCGCCGTTCTTGTCATAGACCGTCGTCTTTCCGTCCGGAATGATCGCCGTAGCGCGCAGACGGATCTGGAAAGGATGGAACGTGTCGATCGCAATCGGCTCGGTCGGAGCGACCTTGCGCGACGGAAGGTCCGCGGCTACCGCGGCCGAGCTGAGTGCCAGCAGGCCGGCGACCGAAGCCGCGCTGCAGAGAAGACCCTTGAAATTCATATTCTACCCCTGTGATTTTGCGCCCCGGGGCGCCTCAATTCCCGTCGCGCAAAATCCGTTTTTGGACCGCAAAAATAATTGACCTATGTCAACGAGGAGCTTGATTATTGTCTTAAGCGCGACAGCGTGTCCGATTTGCAACACAATTGCGGCGTTGCCTTCGGAGTCGTGCGCGGCTAAGCGGTCTGCAAGGTCGCACTCTCTCGCCGGGTCGCATTTCCCTTGACTACAGAACCCATCGTCACGCCGGAGCTGGTCGCCGCCCACGGGCTGAAGCCGGACGAATACCAGCGCATCCTGGAGCTCATCGGCCGCGCGCCGAGCTTCACGGAACTCGGCATCTTCTCGGCCATGTGGAACGAGCATTGCTCGTACAAATCCTCGCGCATCCACCTGCGCAAGCTGCCGACCAAGGCGCCCTGGGTCATCCAAGGACCCGGAGAAAACGCCGGCGTCATCGACATCGGCGACGGTCAGGCCTGCATCTTCAAGATGGAGAGCCATAACCACCCGTCGTTCATTGAGCCGTACCAGGGCGCGGCCACCGGCGTCGGCGGCATCCTGCGCGACGTCTTCACCATGGGCGCGCGCCCGATCGCCTGCCTCAACCTATTGCGGTTCGGTTCGCCCGCGCATCCCAAGACCCGCCACCTCGTCGGCGGCGTCGTCGCGGGCATCGGCGGCTACGGCAATTCCTTCGGCGTGCCGACGGTCGGCGGCTCGACCGGCTTCCACAGGGCCTATGACGGGAACATCCTCGTCAACGCAATGGCGGTCGGCCTCGCCAAGACGGACGAGATTTTCTACGCCAAGGCGACCGGCGTCGGGAACCCGATCGTCTATCTCGGCTCCAAGACCGGGCGCGACGGCATCCACGGCGCAACCATGGCGTCGGCCTCGTTCGAGGCTGATGCGGAAGAAAAGCGCCCGACCGTGCAGGTCGGCGACCCCTTTTCCGAGAAGCTTCTTCTCGAAGCCTGCCTCGAACTGATGAAGAGTGGCGCGGTCATCGCCATTCAGGACATGGGCGCGGCCGGCCTGACGTCTTCGGCTGTCGAAATGGGGGCCAAGGGCAATCTCGGCATCGAGCTCGATCTCGACAAGGTGCCCTGCCGCGAAACCGGCATGAGCGCCTACGAGATGATGCTGTCTGAAAGCCAGGAGCGCATGCTCATGGTGCTGACTCCGGCCAAGGAAAAAGAGGCTGAAGCCATCTTCCGCAAGTGGGGCCTCGACTTTGCGGTCATCGGCAAGACGACCGACACGCTGCGCTTCGTCATCAAGCATGGCGGAGAGGTGAAGGCCGATCTGCCCATCAAGGAACTCGGCGACGAGGCGCCGCTCTACGATCGCCCGCATGTCCCGACGCCGAAGAAGGCGCCGATCGACGCAGGCTCCGTGACGCCGCCCGTCTCCAATGCCGCAGCGCTACTGAAGCTGCTGGGCTCGCCCGACATCTGCTCCAAGCGCTGGGTCTGGGAGCAGTATGACCACCTCATCCTTGGCAATACCATCGTCGCGCCCGGCGGCGACGCCGCCGTCGTCCGCATAGAGGATGGTCCGAAGGGTCTGGCGCTGACCACCGACGTCAACGCCCGCTATTGCCTCGCCGACCCGGTCGAGGGCGGGAAGCAGGCGGTCGCCGAAGCCTGGCGCAACATCGTCGCCGTCGGCGGACGCCCGCTGGCGGTTACCGACAATCTGAACTTCGGCAACCCCGAACGTCCGGAATACATGGGGCAGTTCGTCGGCTGCCTCGAAGGCATCGGCGAAGCCTGCCGCACGCTCGATTTCCCGATCGTTTCGGGCAATGTCTCGCTCTACAACGAGACGCAGGGCGCAGGCATCCTGCCGACGCCCGCGATCGGCGGCGTCGGCGTCGTCGACGACGTGACGACCGCCGCGACGATCGCGTTCAAGGCGGCGGGCGAAGACATTCTGCTGATCGGCGCGACCTCCGGCTGGCTCGGGCAATCCTCATGGCTCGCCGCCATTTGCGGCCGCGAGGACGGCGCCCCGCCGCCGGTCGACCTCGCGACCGAACGCCGCAACGGCGAATTCGTCCGTTCGCTGATCGTCACGCGCCGCCTGACGGCAGTGCACGATCTCTCCGAAGGCGGGCTGGCCGTAGGCCTTGCGGAAATGGCGGTCGCCGGCGGCGTCGGCGCCTCCATCGACGCGCTTCCCGCCGGCAAGAGCCACGCCATCCTATTCGGCGAGGATCAGGCCCGTTACGTCGTGACCTGCCGGCCCGGCGACACCGCCGCAATCCTGTCGCAAGCCGCAGCCGCAGGGATCCTAGCCGAGCGCCTTGGCGCGACGGGCGGCGACACATTGCGACTGCGCGGCGAAGAACCCATATTGCTTGGCGACTTGCGCGACGCCTACGAGACGGCCCTGCCGTCCTACATGTCCGGCGCCACGCCTGAAGCCTTCAACTAGACCGAGGCCGTTCAATGCCGATGGAATCTTCCGAGATCGAGCGTCTCATTAAGGCCGCCTTCCCCGACGCGCGCGTTGAAATCCAGGATCTGGCAGGCGACGGCGACCATTATGCGGCGACCGTCGTCGCCGAGGCGTTCCGCGGCAAGTCACGCGTGCAGCAGCACCAGATGGTCTATGGCGCGCTCAAGGGGCAGATGGGCGGCGTCCTGCACGCGCTCGCCCTGACCACGAGCGTTCCCGATTGAGAACGCCACGATGGACCGCTCTGGGATTCAGCCTCTGAACGCTCTATAAACGCTTGGCTGCGGAACCTTGAATTCCGCCAGGAAAGGACAAGTCATGGCCAGCATTCACGACCAGATCAAGAACGTCGTCGACACCAACGAAGTCGTGCTTTTCATGAAGGGCACGCCGCAGATGCCGCAGTGCGGGTTTTCCGGCCAGGTCGTCCAGATTCTCGACTATCTCGGCGTTCCCTATACCGGCGTGAACGTTCTGGCCGACGGCGAGGTGCGCGAGGGCATCAAGTCCTTCAGCAACTGGCCGACCATCCCGCAATTGTACGTGAAGGGCGAATTCGTCGGCGGCTGCGACATCGTCCGCGAGATGTTCCAGTCCGGCGAACTGACCGACCATCTTGCGCAGGCCGGCGTGCCGCACAAGGCACCCGCGCGCGGCTGACGCCCGCCCGTCCGGGCAGGCGCGTCGCGCTGCCCGCTGCGATCTATGGTCCGACCACCCTTATCGCGCGGCCGTGCCGGTCGACGGATCTGCGCTCGCTCGCGTCGGCTTGAAGGGCCTTGAGCGCGAGAGGAGCAATTCGTCGACCCTCGCTGCGCGTCCCTCCTTCGAGCGCCGCAAGCTGCGACTTCACGCTCTCGCCGAGGCTCGAGCGACGAAAATCGACAAAAGCGTTGCGCTCTGCGCGCTTTGCCTGGGGCCCGCGGTAGATGCGAAGCCCCTCGGGCGTCATGTAAGCGTCGCCGACGCGAAGGGTCGGGTCCTTGTCGATCTGCGCAGGCGCTTCGATCTTCGCGATGGCGGGAACGAGCTTCGTGGCCGGCGCCGCCACGGAAGCGATAAGCCTGACGGCGGGTTTCGCGACATGCGGACGGTGCGGCTTGCGAGCCTGGCTGACACGCGGAAGCGAGATTTGCGCGCTCGAAAGGGCCGCGGCGCCCTTGCGTCCGATCGCCAATCGCTTCGTCGCGGGCCTCTTCACGACCGCCTTGCGATGGAGCTGGGGCCGGCGCGACACGCGTAAACCCTCGTCGAACATGAACCGGATCTGCGGCTGGGCGGGCGCGTAATAATGGACGATCGGGGCGGGGCGGGGCGCCGGCGCGAACAGGTCCTGCAGCAGGCCGCCGGCCTGCGCCGGCGAGACCGCGAATGACGCAAGGGCGAGGACCAAAGCCGACAACAACCGACGCATCGCACACTCCACGCTCGGCGCAAGGTTAACAAAACCTCAACGACGTCGGTACTAGTTTCACAACCGCGATGGAGCGGCAATCGCCTTCGACCGGTAACCTCAACGCGTAACGTTGCGACGACGGACGGTTCAGAGCGCCGCTCGAATGAGCGCTTGAGCGTCCTCGGACGCCCAATCGGCCGGGCCGGCCATCACGGCGATCTCGCACCCGTCGCGGCCGACGAGAAAGGTGGTCGGAAGGCCGACGACCTTTCCGGCGGTTCGTAGGCGATAGAAGACGTCCGCCTTGGGATCGGAATAGAAGACGAGATTGCGAACAGAAATATCCTTCAGGAAGTCGCGCGCGCGCTCCAGACGCGCCGTGTCGACGTTGATGGCGACCACCTCGAAATCCTTCGACCCCAGTTTCGCCTGCAGCTTGTCGAGCGCGGGCATTTCCTCCCGGCACGGCACGCACCAGGTCGCCCAGAGATTGACCAGCGTCACACGGCCGCCAAAGGTTGCGAGCGAGACGGGCTGCCCCTCCGGTCCGAGAAAGTCCAGCGCCGTCATGGGTTGAGGCTGTTGGGAGGAAGTCGCCGCCGCCACCGTCCCCTTTTCCGCGTCTCGCACCCGCCCGAGCACGGCGTCCGAGGCGGCGCACTGGCTCGGCGATTTCTTGCCGGCCGGCGCGATAATCCCGTATAGGACGGCCGCCGCGACCGCCACGACCGCGCCTCCGACGAGGTAGGGCCGCGCCTTGCGCGGCGGCGGGCGTGTCGTCTGTTCGGTCATGGATCGCGGTTCCGGAGTAGGCTCATGAGCAACAAGATGTGGGGCGGACGGTTCGAATCCGCGCCGGACGCGATCATGGAGGAGATCAATGCGTCGATCGGCTTCGACCAGGCCCTGTTTCGGCAGGATATAGCAGCTTCCAAGGCCCATGTGGCGATGCTGGCCGCCAACGACATTGTCGCAGCGGCCGACGCCGAGGCTATTTCGGCCGGCCTGGATCAGGTTCTGGGCGAAATCGAGAACGGGCGCTTCAATTTTTCACGCGCGCTGGAAGACATTCACATGAACGTCGAATCCAGGCTCGCCGAAATCGTCGGGCCGGCCGCCGGCCGGTTGCACACCGCCCGCTCGCGCAACGACCAGGTCGCCGTCGATTTCCGCCTCTGGGTCCGCGACGCCGTCGATCAGCTCGACGGTCAGATCCGGGGCCTGCAGTTCGCCCTCGCCGAGACGGCGCTCGCGCACGCCGGCTCCGTCATGCCCGGGTTCACGCATCTTCAGCCCGCCCAGCCCGTCACTTTCGGCCATCACTTACTGGCCTATGTCGAAATGCTCGACCGCGACCGCGGACGCTTCCGCGACGCCCGGGCGCGGATGAACGAGAGCCCGCTCGGCGCGGCGGCGCTGGCCGGAACTTCGTTTCCTATCGACCGCGACATGACAGCGCGCGCGCTGGGTTTCGACCGTCCGACGGCCAATTCGCTGGACAGCGTCTCGGACCGCGATTTCGCGCTGGAAGCGCTGTCGGCGATCGCGATCTGCGCAACGCATCTGTCGAGATTCGCTGAAGAAATCGTGTTGTGGACGGGGCCGTTCTTCGGTTTTCTCCGGCTGAGCGACAAGTTCTCGACCGGCTCGTCGATCATGCCGCAGAAGCGCAATCCGGACGCCGCCGAACTCGTGCGCGGCAAGACGGGTCGCATGGTCGGCGCTCTCAACGGCCTTCTTATCGTCATGAAGGGGTTGCCGCTCGCCTATTCCAAGGACATGCAGGAGGACAAGGAAGGCGTTTTCGACGCGGTCCATTCGCTGTCGCTGTGTCTGGCGGCCGTGACGGGCATGACCCGCGACATGGCGCCCGACGTCGGGAGGATGCGCGCGGCCGCAGGTTCGGGCTATTCGACTGCCACCGACATCGCCGACTGGCTGGTGCGACGACTGGGCCTGCCGTTTCGCCAGGCGCACCATGTGACCGGGCGCGTCGTCGCTCTTGCGGCGACGCGCGGCGTCGGTCTCGACGAACTGTCGCTCGAAGACTTGCGGGCGATCGAGCCGGCTTTCGAACCCGATGTTCTCGACGTTCTGAGCGTCGAAAGCTCGGTCGCCAGCCGCACGAGCTTCGGCGGAACCGCGCCGCGAAACGTGCAGGCGCAGGCCGAGGCCTGGCTCGCGCGCCTGCGCCGCGAGATGCAACCTTGAGACAGCCGCATTGTTGGCTGGATCCGGCGACCTGTGTTACGCCAATTCAATATCACCCGGGATGATCCTGTGTCTTCGCGCATCCGCATTTTGGTCTGCATCGTCGCAGCGCTGGCTCTGAGCGCCTGCGGCCGGCGCGGGCCGCTCGAACCGCCGCCCGGCTCCCCGGCGGAGCAGAAGGTGAGCCAGCAGGCCGCGCCGAAGGTCCAGCAACCG
The DNA here is from genome assembly GCA_039808645.1 of Rhodoblastus sp. Lineage (GTDB taxonomy): Bacteria > Pseudomonadota > Alphaproteobacteria > Rhizobiales > Beijerinckiaceae > JAJXWB01. The sequence continues at coordinate 8,648 of JBDHTL010000027.1, forward strand.
GGCGCGCCGGGCGGATTGTTCCGCAACACGACGTCGAAGGCGGAAGAACCGGAAACCAAGTCCGAGACCCCGCGCAAGGCGCCGTCGTCTTTCGTTCTCGACCCGCTGCTCTGACGCGCATGCGCCATTTCGACTACCGCGACGGCGCGCTATTCGCCGAAGACGTCGATGTCGCCGAGCTGGCCGAACAGGTCGGCACGCCCTTCTATTGCTATTCGACGGCGACCATCGAGCGTCACTATCGCGTCTTCCGCGACGCCTTCGCCGGCCTCGACGTTTCCATCTGCTACGCGATGAAGGCCAATTCCAATCAAGCCGTCATTCGCACGCTTGCGCGCTGCGGCGCGGGCATGGACATCGTGTCGGAAGGCGAATTGCGACGGGCGCTTGCGGCCGGCGTGCCCGGCGAGAGGATAACCTTCTCCGGCGTCGGCAAGACGCGCGACGAGATGGCGCTCGCGCTGCAGGTCGGCGTGGGCTGCTTCAACGTGGAATCGGAGCCCGAACTCCACGTGCTGTCCGAGGTCGCCAGCCAACTCGGCGCCACCGCGGGCATCGCCTTGCGCGTCAATCCCGACGTGGACGCCAGGACCCACGCCAAGATCTCGACCGGCAAGGCGGAAAACAAGTTCGGCGTTCCGATTTCACGCGCCCGCGCCATCTATGCGCGCGCCGCATCGTTGCCGGGTCTCCGCGTCTCCGGCGTCGACATGCATATCGGCTCGCAGGTCACCGATCTCGCGCCGTTCGAGAATGCATTCCTGCTTCTTGCCGACCTCGTCGCCGATCTGCGCGCGGACGGCCATGCGATCGATCATGTCGACCTCGGCGGCGGGCTCGGCATCCCCTATCGCCCCGGCGAGGATCCGGATTCGTATCATCCGGACCGCTATGCCGACGTCGTGCGGCGCACGGTCGGACATCTCGGCTGTCGTTTCGTCTTCGAACCGGGCCGGCTCATCGTCGGCAATGCAGGCGTTCTGGTCGCCCGCGTCATCTACGTGAAGCGCGGTGACGACCGGACCTTCGTGATAGTCGACGCCGCTATGAACGACCTGATCCGACCGACGCTCTACGAGGCGCATCACGAGATCCTGCCGGTTCGTCGCGATCCGGATGCGGCGGTCGAGCGCGTCGACGTCGTGGGCCCGGTCTGCGAAACCGGCGACTATCTGGCCCTCGATCGCGAACTGCCGTCGGTCCGGCCCGGCGATCTCCTCGCGATCATGTCAGCCGGCGCCTATGGCGCGGTTCAGGCCTGCACCTACAATTCGCGCCTGCTGATCCCGGAAGTCCTCGTGAACGGCGCGCAGGCCGCGGTCGTGCGGCCGCGGCCCTCTTACGAGGACCTGATCGGTCTCGACACAATTCCGGCGTGGTTGGCGTAAACTCTCCAGTCGCAGGCATTGTCGCATCGTCGCCTTCCCTGGTGTAGCCTGAAGCCGGGCGAGGCGTGCGGCCTCGCTGGCGTTTCGGAACCGCCGTCGCAAGTGCACTCGACCGGACGAACACTCGACAGACTCGTCGCCACGGCGAAGGCCGTCCTGGCGTGGGAGGTCGCTTGGCGCGCCCTCTCCGCGGCCTCGGGCGTGGTTGCGCTTTTTTTAGCCGCCTCCTGGTTCGGGTTGTGGGAGCGGCTTCCGCCGGCCGCGCGGCCTTTCGGAATCCTCGCCTTCGTGATCGTCGCGATCGCCGTGGTCGCGCGCGAAGCGCGCCGCGCCGCGCTGACGAGACGGGCGGCGCTGGCGCGGATCGACCGGGATGCAGGCGATCGAAACGCCATCGCCTCGACGCTGGAGGACGCGCCCGCCAACGCCGCCGATCCGGCGACGATGGCGCTTTGGCGCCTCCACCAGACCCGGCTTGCCTCGAAGTTGAGAGCCGTCCGCCTTGCGCCTCCCTCGCCGCGCGCGGTCGACGGCGACGCTTTGGCGCTCCGGGCGGGCGCGGCGCTTCTCGCCATCGTCGCGGCGATCCACGCCGGCGGAGACAGAACTGCGCGGCTCGCCGCAGCTTTCGCCTGGTCGGAGGCGGCCGGCGTCGGCGCGCAATCGCGCATCGACGCATGGATCGACCCTCCGCCCTACACGGGAAAAGCGCCGATCGTTCTCATCAGCGGGCGTCCAGCCGACGCGCGCCGGCAGTTCGCCGCTCCGATCGGTTCGACGATCATGGTTCGCAGCGCCGGCCAAAATTCTGCGGAAACAAAGGTCGAAGGCGCGCTCGCGCCGATCGAGGAGAAGGCCCCTCCGGTCCGCGGCGACGAGCGGCAGGCCCGTTTCGCGCTCAAGGGCGACGGACGCGTCATGCTCGCGGGAGAGGCCTTCGAGATTGCCGCCATCCCGGATCGCCCGCCGCTGGTCGAATTGCTGGAGCAGCCACGCGCCAACCTGCGGGGGTCCCTCGGCGTCGCCTACCGCGCCGAGGACGATTACGGCGTCGCGTCGCTGGAAGCGCGCATTTCCGATCCCGAAGTCCGGGGCCGGATCGTGCGGGACAAGCCGCTGGTCGACCCGCCGCAACTGCCGCTGGCGCTGCCGCCGGGCGCGAACGGCGTCGGCGAGGGTCGCTCGACCCTCGATTTCTCCGAAAGCCCCTGGGCCGGCGCGCGCGTATCGTTCCGACTCGTCGCGCGCGACGAGGCCGGCAACGAGGGCGCGACGGCCCCGATTTCGATCTATTTGCCGCAACGCCCCTTCACCAAGCCGCTGGCGAAGGCTCTGGTCGAGCAGCGGCGCAATCTCGTGCTCGCGCCCGGCCAGCGAAGCCGGGTCGGCGCGGCGCTCAGCGCGCTGATGCTGGAGCCTGAAAAATTCGGCATGGAGACGGGCGTCTACCTTGGACTGCGCGTTGCGAGTTTCGGCGTCACGCGCGCCAAGTCCATTGCCGACCTGATCGACGTCGCGGATCTTCTCTGGTCCATGGCGCTGCAAATCGAGGACGGGGGCGCGAGCGACGCCGAGCGGGACCTGCGCGCCGCCGAACGCGATCTGCGCGACGCGATGCAGAAAAATGCGCCGCCCGAAGAAATCGCGCGTCTGTCGCAGGCGCTGCGGCAGGCGATGGACCGCTTCCTGGCGGAAATGGCGCGCAGGCAGCCCGACCAGAAGAATCGAGCCGACACGAACGCCGATCAGAACTCGCGGTCGATCTCGCGCGACCAGCTTCAGAAGATGCTGGAGGAGATGGAGAAGATGGCGCGGTCCGGCGACATGGCCAGCGCGCAGCAAATGCTCGATCGCCTGCAGGACATTCTCGAAAACCTGCGCACGGCGCGCCGCCGCGGACAACCGAGCGAAGCGCAGCGCGAAATGCGGCGCGCCCTGTCCGACCTCGATCAGGTGATGCGCGACCAGCAGCAATTGCGCGACGACACCTATCGCGACGGTCAATCCGAGCCGGGGGACAAGCAATCCGGCCGTCAGGGCCAGGACCAGCGAAATGGCCAGAACGAGAGCAATCGCAACCGCACCCTGAAGGAGCGCCAGGCCGATCTAGAGAACCGTCTGGGCGCCATTCAGCGCCGGCTCGGCAAGCACGGCAACAACAAGCTCGGCGGCGCCGGCGAGGCCATGAAGCAGGCGGAAGGCGAACTGGGCGAGGGCGGCGATCGCGAGAAGGCCGTCGACGCCCAGGGGCGAGCGCTCGACGCGCTGCGCAACGGGGCCGAACAACTTGCGCAGGACATGCGCAACGGCGCCAATCCATCCGAGCAGGCCGGCGACGGCGAAGGGCCGGCAATGGACGAAGCGAGCGGCGAGGAACGCGACGAGGCCGATCCGCTCGGCCGGCCGACAGCCCGCAATCGACGCTACGATCCCAACGCCCGCTACGACCCGCTCGGCTCCACGCCGGCCCTCCGGGCGCAGCGGGTGCTGGAGGAGCTTCGTCGCCGGCTCGGCGAAGCAGCGCGTCCGCAGGACGAACTCGATTATCTCGAGCGCCTGATTCGCCGCTGACGCCAGACCCTTGTTCGCAGAGGCCGACGCCGCTAACTACAGCCCGGCAAACGGACAAGGTCACCGCTGATGGGCGCCAATATCCTGATTTCCGTCGCGCTTGGCGCGGTCCTCGTCGTGCTCGTTCTCGGCCTCGCCAACATGATGCGGGCCGGCAGCGCGAATACGTCGCAGCTTCTGATGCGCTGGCGCGTGGGGCTTCAGTTTGTCGCCATTCTCGTCATCATGGGCGCTCTCTGGCTGAGGAGTTGAAGGGCGCATGGTTCGTCTCAACAAGATCTACACGCGCACGGGCGACGACGGCACGACAGCGCTGGTTTCCGGCGAGCGTCGCTCGAAAGCCGACCTCCGTGTCGAAGCCTATGGCGCGATCGACGAAACCAATGCGGCGATCGGGATGGCGCGCGCGGCGCTGGGCGATGGCGAGAAGGCGCTCGCCGTCATGCTTGCCCGAATCCAGAACGACCTCTTCGATCTCGGCGCCGATCTCGCGACCCCTGCCGATACGCCGCGCGCGGACGGCGCCCTGCGCATCGTCGAGAGCCAGGTCGGCCGGCTCGAGAACGAGATCGACGAACTGAATGCAGAGCTTCAACCGCTGAAATCCTTTGTCTTGCCAGGCGGCTCGGCCGCGGCCGCGGCGCTGCATCTCGCGCGTACGATCGCGCGGCGGGCGGAACGCGTCATGGTCGCGCTCGTCGCGGCGCCCGGCGAATCCATCGATGCGCCCGCCATGCGCTACGTGAACCGGCTTTCGGATTTCCTCTTCGTCGCGGCGCGATGGGCGAACCAGCGCGGCGCCGCCGACATATTGTGGGCCCCGGGTCAAAATCGCTGATTTCGCTCTTCGGAACGCCATCGTAGATTGCCGCGAAGCGCGTTGACTCGACTGGACCCGGCGAGTACCAAGCCAATCGAAAATCAGGCCCTGTGGGAGCGAGTGATGAAGGTTCTCGTGCCGGTAAAACGGGTAGTCGACTACAACGTGAAGATCCGTGTGAAATCGGATGGCACGGGCGTCGATCTCGCCAACGTGAAGATGTCGATGAACCCGTTCGACGAGATCGCGGTCGAGGAAGCGTTGCGCCTCAAGGAAGCCGGCAAGGCGACGGAAGTGATCGTCGTGTCCGTCGGTCCCGCGCAAGCGTCCGAAACGCTGCGCACCGGACTCGCCATGGGCGCGGATCGCGGCATTCTGGTGAAAGTCGACGGTCCTGTGGAACCTCTCGCCGTCGCGAAAATCCTCAAGGGCGTCGCCGACGCGGAGCAGCCCGGACTGGTCATTCTCGGCAAGCAAGCGATCGATGACGATTGCAACCAGACCGGTCAGATGCTGGCGGCGCTGCTCGGCTGGGGTCAGGGCACGTTCGCCTCGAAGGTCGAGTTGACCGACGGTGGCGTGAATGTGACGCGCGAAGTCGACGGCGGCCTGCAGACGGTCGCCCTCAAGACGCCGGCGATCGTGACCACCGATCTGCGCCTCAACGAGCCGCGCTATGCTTCGCTGCCGAACATCATGAAGGCGAAGAAGAAGCCCATCGACGAAAAGACGGCGGCTGACTACGGCGTCGACGCTGCGCCGCGCCTGGCGGTGATCAAGACGACAGAGCCCGCGGCCCGCAAGGCTGGCGTGAAGGTCGGGTCTGTGGCCGAATTGGTCGGCAAGCTCAAGAACGAAGCGGGAGTTATCTGATGGCGACGCTGCTACTCGCTGAAGTCCACGGCGGCAAGCTGAACGACGCCACCGCAAAGGCTCTCACCGCCGCGGTCGCGCTCGGCGGTCCGGTCCATATCCTCATCGCCAGTCAGGGCGCCGATGGCGCGGCCGCCGACGCCGCCAAGCTCGCAGGCGTCGAAAAAGTGCTGGTCGCGGACGACGCGGCCTACGGACACCAGATGGCCGAGCCAATCGCCGCGCTGATCGTCGGCCTTGCTTCAGGCTATGACGCGATCGTCGCGCCCGCGACCGTTTCGGCCAAGAACATCATGCCGCGCGTGGCCGCGCTGCTGGACGTGATGCAGGTTTCCGAAATCACCGCCGTGGTCGCGCCGGACACCTACGAACGCCCGATCTACGCCGGCAATGCGATCCAGACCGTGCAGTCTAAGGATCCCAAGAAGGTGATCACGGTCCGCACCGCTTCGTTCAAGGCGACGGGCGAGGGCGGCGGCGCGGCCGTCGAGAAGATTTCCGCAGCGGCCGATCCGGGCGTTTCGAGCTTCGTCTCGGAGGCGCTCGCCAAGTCCGACCGTCCCGAACTCGCCTCCGCCAAGATCATCGTGTCCGGCGGCCGGGCCATGCAGAGCGCAGAAAACTTCAAGAAATACATCGAGCCGGTCGCCGACCGTCTCGGCGCGGCCGTCGGCGCGTCTCGCGCGGCGGTCGATGCGGGTTACGCGCCCAACGACTGGCAGGTCGGCCAGACCGGCAAGGTGGTTGCGCCCGATCTCTATGTCGCGGTCGGCATTTCCGGCGCGATTCAGCATCTGGCCGGCATGAAGGACTCCAAGGTCATCGTCGCCATCAACAAGGACGAAGAGGCGCCGATCTTCCAGGTCGCCGATTACGGCTTGGTGGCGGATCTGTTCCAGGCGATCCCGGAACTCGAGCAGGAGCTTCAGAAGGCCGGGCGCTGAACGCGTCCGATTGGACCATCTCCCGGCTTCGCTTATGATCGTCGCGCGGGGCTGAACGGGACAGGCAAATGGGCAGCGAAATCGCCACGGTCGGAATTATCGGCGCGGGCCAGATGGGCAAGGGCATCGCGCAGGTCTGCGCGACCGCCGGCTTTTCCGTCGCGCTAAACGATATTTCCGATCAGCGACTTGCAGCGGCGGTCGCCGATATCGAGACGACCCTGCAGCGACAGCAGGAGCGCGGGTCGATCGACGCGGCGACGCGAGCCGCCACTGCTGGCCGCATCAAGACGTCGACGGGCTACGACGCGTTTGCCAATTGCGACATCGTCATCGAAGCGGCCTCCGAGAACGAGGAACTGAAGCGCAAGATATTCGCGCAATTGTCGCCGGTGCTGCGGAAAGACGCAATCATCGCGACGAACACGTCCTCGATCTCGATCACCCGTCTGGCGGCTTCCACAGATCGGCCGGAGCTTTTCATCGGGATTCATTTCATGAATCCCGTTCCCCGGATGCAGCTGGTCGAACTCATTCGCGGCATCGTGACCGAGGACGACACGTTCGAGAAGTGCCGGAGCTTTATCGCGAAGCTCGGCAAGACGATCACGGTTTCCGAGGATTTCCCGGCCTTCATCGTCAACCGCATTCTGCTGCCGATGATCAACGAGGCGATCTACACGCTCTACGAGGGCGTGGGGTCCGTCGACGCCATCGATACGGCGATGCGCCTTGGCGCCAATCATCCCATGGGCCCGCTGCAGCTGGCCGATTTCATCGGTCTCGACACCTGCCTGTCCGTCATGCAGGTGCTGCACGAGGGTTTGGCGGATTCGAAGTATCGCCCATGTCCGCTCCTCGTCAAATATGTCGAGGCCGGCTGGCTCGGCAGAAAGACCCAGCGCGGGTTCTACGACTACCGCAGCGGAATCCCCGTCCCCACGCGCTGATTCCGCCGGCCTTCACAATTCCGTCTCGACGTCTGTAAACTGTGTCCGCGGCGAGATTCGGCCATGAGCCGAGCATGAGACGGGGTGCTCCGGTTGACGGTTCACTTCCAACCGACTGTCAGGCCGGAGGCGTGTCCGGCGCTAGTGCTCAATGCGGACTACAGGCCGCTGAGCTACTATCCCTTGTCGATTTGGTCCTGGCAGGATGCGATCAAGGCGGTCTTTCTCGATCGAGTGAACATCGTTTCCCAATACGACAAGACTGTTCGAAGTCCCAGCTTCGAAATGCGTCTGCCGTCAGTCGTTTCGCTAAAGACCTATATCAAACCCGCCCGGCATCCGGCTTTCACGCGCTTCAACGTCTTCCTGCGGGACCGCTTCACCTGCCAATATTGCGGCCAGCCCGAAGACCTCACCTTCGATCATGTCATACCGCGATCGAAAGGCGGTCTGACCACTTGGGAAAACGTCGTCGCGGCCTGCTCGGCCTGCAATCTGCGCAAGAGCGACCGGCTCCCCGCGGAGGCCCATATGTGGCCCGCCGTGTCGCCATATCAGCCGGACATCGAGGATCTCATGCGGGCGGGACGGCAGTTTCCGCCGAACTACCTGCATGAAAGCTGGATGGACTATCTCTATTGGGATTCCGTCCTGGAGCCCTGAAGCCGCGACCGGGTTGGAGCCTTCTTTGCGCCCCCGCCTGATTCGCGGCCGTCGGGACGATCGAATTCAACGACGACATTGGCGCCGCCGGCCGGCGGCGACGCAAGCCGCGCCACGAAGGCGGCGCGCTCGCCGACGGCGATTCTCTGTTGCGGCGCGCGGGTGATCCAAGTGTACAGGGTCTCGTCGGCCGCGCCGCGCACCGAGACGGCAAGCGGTCGCGCTGCCTCCTCCCGGTCCCCGGAATTCACCAGATCCCCCTCCACGACCAACACGCGGCGCTCGCCGTCCGCCAGGATCTTCGCCGTGACGCGATCCACCGCAAGACCCGCTAGATTCACCGGCAGGCCAACCAATTCAAAGAGGATCGCCGAGCGCGGCGCCAGGCGCACGATGGACGCGCGCGCCCCGAAGGCTCCCGCGAGCAAGGCGCCGATTAGGCCGACCGCGGCGACCGGCCGCAGGCGCGCGCCGCGTCGGGAGGCATCCATATCTGTGTCGAATGCTGCGGCCATCTCGTCCAGACCGGGAGACCTCAAGGAGAAACCGGGGAATCAAGCCGCTGTTCAGGCGGTCCGCTTTCGATTCCATAGATCGCAGGCTTATAGTTAATCGGCGGTAAATATCGGCGATTCGTCGTCGCGCCGGGTATGCGCCGCCCTACCGGAGCCTGGTCTTGGTACGCTTCGAAAACGTCGGCTTGCGCTATGGGATGGGACCGGAGGTACTTCAGGATCTCAATTTTGCGATTGGACCAGGCTCGTTCCAGTTTCTGACGGGTCCATCGGGCGCCGGCAAGACGACCCTCATGCGCCTGCTGCTCCTCTCGCTGCGGCCGACGCGGGGCCTCATCTCGATCTTCGGCCAGGACGCGTCGGCCCTGGAAAAGGACGCGATCACGGCCATCCGTCGTCGGATCGGCGTCGTCTTTCAGGATTTCCGGCTGCTGGATCACCTCACGACCTACGAGAATGTCGCGCTGCCCCTGCGCGTGCAGAACAAGTCGGAAGCCGAATATCGGGACGAGGTGATCGAACTGCTCAGGTGGGTGGGTCTTGGCGACCGGATGCGGGTCTATCCCGAAGTCCTGTCCGGCGGCGAGAAGCAGCGCGCCGCCATAGCGCGAGCGCTAATCGTTCGCCCGGAACTGCTCTTGGCCGACGAACCGACCGGCAATGTCGATCCCACGATGGCGCGACGCATCATCCGCCTGTTTGTCGAGCTTCAGCGATCCGGTACGTCGGTGGTCGTGGCGACTCACGACCTGGGGTTGATGGATCAATTCGACGGCGCGCGCCGGCTGGTGCTCGGCGATAACCGGCTGCACATCTACGACTGAGGGCCGCTCGATGCCAGCCGAACCGATCCAGCGGTCCCCCGCCCAGACGGTCAACGTCAAGGACCGCGCCGCCGAAGCGCCCCTTGTTCCGGCTTCGAGCATTGCCGGACGGACCTTGATCATCGTCGTCGCGATCATGACTTTCCTCGCGTCTCTGGCCGCCGGCGGGGCGGTTCTCATCGGCCAGGCAAGCAGGGAATGGCGTTCGACCGTTTCCCGCGAGGCGACAATCCAGATCAAGCCGTCGCCGAGCCGGGACATGGAATCGGACGTCGCCCGGACGGTGCAGGCGGCCAAGGCGATGCCGGGCGTGGCCGACGTCCGTGCGATGACGAAGCGCGAATCGGAATTGCTGCTGGAGCCGTGGCTTGGCCAGGGCGTGAACCTCGACGAGGTTCCGGTGCCGCGCATGATCGTGCTGAAGCTGGCCGGCGACCCGCCGGTCGATTTCGATCAGTTGCGGCGTCGTATCATCGAAATATCGCCGAACGCCAATCTCGACGACCATCGCATCTGGTCCGAACGGCTCGCCGACATGGCCAATGCGCTCGTGGCGATCGCGCTCCTGCTACTTGCCTTGATCGTCACCGCGATGGCGCTCGCGATCTCTTTCGCAACGCACGGGGCGATGGCCGGCAATCGCGAGATCATCGAGGTTCTGCATTTCGTCGGCGCCAGCGACCGCTTCATATCGAAGCAGTTCCAGCGTCGCTTCGTATGGCTTGGATTGCGCGGCGGGCTCATCGGCGCCGGAATGGCCTCGCTCGTCTTCCTGTCCGCGGGACTGCTCAGCCGCAGGCTGGCGGCGACGCCGAGCGGCGAACAGCTCGAAGCGCTGTTCGGTTCGTTCTCGATCGGCTGGCTCGGCTATTCTGCGATTGCCCTCATCGCCATATTGAGCGCCGCGCTGTCTGGACAGACATCGCGTATGATAGTCTTCCGTCGTTTGAGACGTTTGGGCTGAGCGGGTCTGATTGTCATGGAGAACAGCACGGCGGATCGTTCTACGTCGGCGACGGGTGTGAGCGCCGCGCGGCGTTTCGAAATCGCGGCGCGCTCGACGATCTTCAACATCCTGTTCTACGTGAATTTGATCGGCCTGATGGTGATCGGGCTGCCTTCCGTGCTGCTGGGGCGCGGTCCGGCGACCTTCATGGCCCGCGCCTGGGCGAAGACATCGCTTTGGCTGCTGGAGACCATCTGCGGCACACGACTCGAGTTTCGGGGAATTGAACTCATTCCGCCCGGCGGGCTCGTCGTCGCCCCCAAGCACCAATCGATGCTGGAAACATTTGCGCTGGTTCTGGCGGTCGACAATTTCTCGTATGTCCACAAGCGCGAACTGACTTGGATTCCGTTGTTCGGATGGTATCTGTGGGCCGTCCACCAGATTTCGATCAACCGGTCTTCGGGCTCGACGGCGCTGACGCACGTGACGAACGGCGTCAGCGAATTCCTCAAGCTCGGCCGCCGTATTCTGATATTTCCGGAAGGCACGCGGCGTCCCGTCGGCGCACCGCCGAAATACAAGTATGGGGTCACGCATCTCTACACGACGCTGAATGCGCGGGTGATGCCGGTTGCGCTCAACACCGGGCTGTTCTGGCCGCGACGCAGCTTTCTTCGCTACCCCGGGGCGGCAATCATCGAATTCCTGCCGGTGATCGAACCGGGCCTATCGCGCGATCAATTCTCGGAACGGCTTCAGCACGATATAGAGGGCGCCACACGAAGGCTCGTGGATGAGGCATTGCGCGCCAATCCGGCGCTCGGCTCGCTGGTGCAAGTCACCGATCAGGACGTCGAAGCCGGGCTTTCGGCGTGACAGCGCCGGCCGGTGGAACGCGCCGATATCGCAAATCGCCCGTATTGCGAAACCTTCTCCTTCTGACCGGTTTTGCGTGCGTAACGCTGTCGGTCGGATGGTCCGCATACTGGTACATCGCGCAACGCATGGCGATGCAGGAGTTTCGCGCCCAGATCGATCGGGAGGCCCAGCAAGGACGAATATGGTCGTGCGACGCGCTCGGATCGGGCGGCTACCCGCTTTCGGTGGCCATCGATTGCCTGGGCCCGCGGCTCCAGACCAAGGATAGTCTCCATTCCATCTCGGTCGCGGCGCGGCGCGCGCAGGTCCGCGCCAACCTGTACACGCCGACCCTCGTGGAAATCCAACTCGATGGCCCCGCCCGGATTCAGACCGACGCCGATCGGGTTTCCCTCGATTGGTCATCGATGCGGATCGATGCGCGCGGATTGCCTCAGAGGCTCGACAGGTTGTCGATGGTCGGGCGAGCCTTGACCGCCACGGCGCAGTCTACGGCGACGGTCGAAGCTCTTCAGTTCCATCTGAAACGAACCGCGCCCAGCCCGATGTCCCCCTATGCGCTGACGATTGGCCTTGCTGGATTGAACTCTCCCGATCTTGCGAGGATTGCAGGACCGGGCGGCCCGGCCTTGCTCACCGTCCTCGGCAGCGTGACCCAGCTCGACGCCGCACGCGCGGGACCTGTACGCGAGCGTGTCGACTCTTGGCGCGTTGCAGGCGGCCGATTGTCAATTTCCGCTCTGAACCTGTCGCGTGACGACCTTCAGATCGAAGGCGAAGGTGTCGTCGGCCTGGATCGGCAGCGTCGCCCCGAAGGCAAACTCGCCGTTAAGCTTCGCAACGCCGGGCCTGCGTTGCTTACGATCCTTGAAGACGCCGGGTTGCTCCAAAGGAACACCATCGCCGGCCGACTCGCCGCAATGGCGCTGGGGAGGCCAGGCGATGTCAGATTCGACGTCGCAGCCGAAACTGGGACCCTTTCGGTGGGCCCCCTGCGCGGCATGATTCCGCTGCCGCCGCTCTATTGAGGATCGGATTGGTGACGCCCGAAGTCGGGCGCCGCCGTCTCCTGCCCGCTCTCGATGATGCTGCGGCGGATATTGCGGGTGCGCGTGAAGAGCGTGAAGAGCCCGTCCCCGTCGCCCCACCGTATCATGCGCTGCAGCGCGCTCAGGTCTTCGGTGAAACGACCGAGAATCTCCAGCACCGCTTCCTTGTTGTTGAGGAACACGTCGCGCCACATAGTCGGGTCCGACGCGGCGATGCGTGTGAAGTCCCGGAAGCCCCCGGCGGAGAACTTGATGACTTCCGACTGCGTCACAACTTCCAGATCAGCCGCCGTGCCGACGATATTGTAAGCGATCAGATGCGGCACATGGCTGGTGATGGCGAGCACGAGGTCGTGATGCTCGCTGGTCATCGTCTCGACATTGCTGCCGACGGCAGTCCAGAACTCCACCAGCTTGCCGACGGCCGCGGGGTCGGCGCCTGCGGGCGGCGTCAGAATGCACCATCGGTTCAGGAACAAGGTCGCAAAGCCGGCGTCGGGGCCGGAATGTTCCGTGCCCGCGACGGGATGTGCTGGGATCAGGTGGACGCCCTCTGGGATGTAGGGCGACAGGGCCTGCAACACCGCGCCCTTGACTGACCCGACATCGCTGATGATCGCGCCGGGCGAAAGTGCGGCGCCGATCGTCCGGGCGACGATTTCGTTGGCGCCGACGGGCACGCAGAAAATCACAAGGTCGGCGCCGGAAACGGCCGCGGCAAGATCGCTGGTGGCCTCGTCGGCGAGCGCCAGTTCGCGCACGCGCTCACGAACGACGTCCGAAATATCGGCAGCAACCAGCCTGCGGGCAAGATTGTTGCGGCGCGCGACGCGTAGCAGCGAGGAGCCGATAAGGCCGCAGCCGATGACCGTCAATCTCTCGAAAAGGGGATCGGCCAGCTTCTGGCCCCAGGCTTCAGACATTTGATTTTTCACTGCCCGTTTTCGGAGGCGGGACAAAGGGAGCGGCGTGGCTGCCGACAAGATGCAGATCGACCGTGGCTATGCCTGCCTCGGCCAGCGCCCGATGCGCCGACAGCGTCCCGTCCGGTCCCGGAAACGACATCAGCAGGGACAGGCCGCGCTCGTCGACCGCATTCCCGACAAGCCGGCCGCCGGCCGCACGGACCGCATCGGGCAGGACGTCGCGCCAGCGATCCAGGCGAATCGCGAACAGCTGCACGTCAGTGGCGGCCGCCTCGGCAAGCGGCTTCGAGACCACGAAAAGCGGAATGCCGGCCGGATGGTCGGGCCGATCGACGAAAGGCAGGCGCGCAATGATTTTCGGAGCCGACGGCTCTGCCAGCCGCGTCCACCAGGGGCCGTCGCCGACGCCGCCAGCGACGCGGAGCAACCCGAGGTCCCCCGCCGAGCCCTCGACCGCGTCGATGACGGCCTGGGGACCGTGATGGGGGACGTAGGGCGCCGTGAAACCGAAATGAAACCGCGCCGAATCGCGCATGGCGGCGTCGCCCGCCGAGACGTCGACATGTACCGAGTAATTGGACTGCACATACGTGAACGTGCCGATGATGATCCGCCAGATGCTCTCGATGGTGTCGAGCGGCAGCAGGCCCGTGTGGCGCTGCACGAGTCGCCTCATCATTTCGGCCTCGCGACCGGGACGGAACGCCGAGCCGCCGCCCTGCTGCGCCTTCGTAGCGATAAGATTCTCGATGATCGCGCCGCGCTCGATCAGGAGTCGATGAACGGTTTCGTCGATCCGGTCGATGTTCTGCCGCAGCGCCTGGAGTTCGAGGGCCGCGCGGTCGTCGGGTTTTGCTGTCATTTTCGATCCGAAGTCGCGTTTCTCATAAAGGAGCGAAGGCGCGATGAACAGCCGCGGAGACAGTCGGACGCTTGACTTTTCGAAACAGAAAATGTTCTTCTTTCCGCACAGAACGTTCGAAATACAGAACGTGACGCGGCAGGTCTAAGAAATTGGCGATCACAGGCGTTCCGGAAGCTGACAGCCCCACAAGCTCCGTGGTGCGTTTCGGCCTGGACCAGCCGCTTCTCATGGATGCAGGCGTTTCGCTCGCGCCCCTGACCATCGCGTATCAGACCTATGGGGCGCTCAACGCCGATCGCTCGAACGCTGTTCTGGTCTGCCACGCCCTGACCGGCGATCAGCACGTCGCAAACCAGCATCCGGTAACCGGCAAGCCCGGCTGGTGGTCCGCCATGGTCGGCCCGGGCCGTCCCATCGACACGGACCGCTATTTCGTCATCTGCTCGAATGTCGTCGGCGGCTGTCTCGGCTCGACCGGCCCGGCCTCGACAAATCCCGACACCGGCAAGCCTTGGGCGCTCGATCTTCCCGTCGTGACGATCCGCGACATGGTGCAGGCGCAGGCGATGCTGATCGATCATCTGGGGATTGAGACGCTGTTCTGCGTCGCCGGCGGATCGATGGGCGGAATGCAAGTGCTGCAATGGGTGGCGAGCTATCCCGATCGTGTCTTTTCGGCTCTGCCGATCGCGACCGCGTCGAAGCATTCGGCGCAGAACATCGCTTTCCACGAAGTCGGACGGCAGGCCGTCATGGCTGATCCCGAGTGGCGGGGCGGCCGCTATGGACAATACGGCGTCCGGCCGACGAAAGGTCTCGCGGTCGCCCGCATGGCGGCGCATATCACCTACCTTTCCGAAGGCGCGTTGCAGCGGAAGTTCGGCCGCAAATTGCAGGACCGTTCGGCGCCGACCTTCTCCTTCGACGCCGACTTCCAGATCGAGAACTACCTTCGCTATCAGGGCTCGAGCTTTGTCGATCGCTTCGACGCGAATTCCTATCTCTACGTCACGCGCGCCTGCGACTATTTCGATCTCGCGGCCGACTACGGTGGAACGCTCGCGCGCGCATTCGCTGGCGCCGCCACGCGCTTTTGCGTCGTCTCCTTCACGTCGGACTGGCTCTATCCCACGTCGGATGCGCGCACGATCGTTCATGCGCTCAATGCGGCGAGCCTGCCGGTCTCTTTCGTCGAGATCGAAACGGACAAGGGACACGACGCCTTCCTGCTCGACGAGCCGGACTTCATGGCGACCACGCGCGGGTTTCTCGACGCCGCAGCCAATGCGCGCGGCATCGCCCCGCTGAACGTGGCGCTGACCAAATGAGCGACCTGTTCTCGCAACCGACGAGACGCGTCGACCTTCTTCTCGTGGCCGATATGGTGGAGCCGGGAACACGCGTACTCGACGTCGGCTGCGGCGACGGCGCGCTTCTCGAAATCCTGACGCGCGATCGTGGCGTCGATGGCCGCGGGATCGAGATTTCCCAGGCCGGCGTCAACGGCTGCGTCGCCAAGGGACTCTCGGTCGTGCAGGGCGACGCCGACACCGACCTGGTCAACTACCCGGACGACGCATTCGACTACGTCATTCTCTCGCAGACTCTCCAGGCGACCCGCCATCCGAGGCAGGTTCTCGAACGGATGTTGCGCATCGGCCGGCGCGCGATCGTTTCCTTCCCGAATTTCGGGCACTGGCGGGTTCGATCGGAACTTCTGTTCAAGGGTCGGATGCCGCGCACCGACGCGCTGAATTTCGCGTGGTACGACACGCCGAACATCCACCTGTGCACGATCGACGACTTCGTGCTGCTGGTCCGGGAGCTCGGCGCGTCGATCGATCGCGCCGTCGCCCTCGATCGCTACGGCTCGAAGATGCGGGTCAACGCGCCCTGGTGGCTGTGGAACCTGTTCGGCGAGCAGGCTGTGTTCCTGCTGCACCGAAAAAAGGATTGAAGGCTGCCAATCAGCCTTTCGCCGCCTTCGCGCGCTCGATCGCTTCAACGACCAGAGCGCGAGCGGCCTCCGCATCGCCCCAGCCCGCGAACTCGACCCACTTGCCGGGCTCGAGATCCTTGTAGTGACTGAAGAAGTGCTCGATCTGCTCAACCGTGATCGGCGGCATGTCGGTGTAATTCTGCACCTTGTCGTAGCGTTTGGTCAGCTTGGACGAGGGAACCGCGACGATCTTCTCGTCGCCGCCGGCCTCGTCGCGCATGCGCAGCACGCCGATCGGCCGCACCGAAATCACGGCGCCGGCGATGATCGGCCGCGTGTTCGCCACGAGCACGTCGCAGGGATCGCCGTCCTCGGACAGTGTGTGCGGAATGAACCCGTAGTTTCCGGGATAGCGCATCGGCGTGTACAGGAAGCGGTCGACGACCAGCGTTCCGGCTGCCTTGTCCATCTCGTACTTGATCGGTTCGCCGCCGATCGGCACCTCGATGACGACGTTGATATCATACGGCGGATTCGACCCGATCGAGATGGCGTCGAGGCGCATCTGAACTCCTGTTGCTGGGAAGAGACCGAACTAGGCGATTTGAGCCTCAATTCGGCGCGAAGCCGAAGGCGACCCGCGCGCGCGTATCGTTATCGAAACGCTCTGTTGCGCGCCAGACTTCGACGCCGCCCAGCCTCTCGTAAAATCGTAGGGCCCGCTCGTTGTCGGCCAGCGCCCAGACTATCGTCGAGAGATAGCCTTTTGCGGCCAGATCCTCTCGCGCGGCGACAAACAGCCTCGAGCCAAATCCAAGTCCCTGATATTCGGGAGCAAGGTACAGTTCGAAAATCTCGCCGGCATAGGGGATTGCCGTAACCCGATTGCGGCCGATGCTCGCGTAGCCGACGACGTTCCCGTCGAATTCCAGCACCAGAATGCGCGAACCTCGCCGGATCGCCGACAGCCACCAGGTCGGCCCGCGCCGATTGATCATCGATTCCAGCGATCTTCCGGGAATGATCCCATGGTAGGCCTCGCGCCACGCGGCGTCGTGCACCGCGGCGATCGCAAGCGCGTCGTCTGCGCGCGCCGGTCTGATCGAATGGAGGAGCTTGACCATCGGCGAATGTTAGGCGCACGAGGCCGTGCTACGCAACACCGCATTCCAAGCCGTGAATTCGCCGCTGGGTGGGCGGCCTCTTTCGCCGCGCTGGAGCGGCTGACTGGAGCGGGCGAAGGGATTCGAACCCTCGACCCCAACCTTGGCAAGGTTGTGCTCTACCCCTGAGCTACACCCGCGTCCGTCGCCGACAGCGTCGGCGCGGGCTATATGCCGCAAAGCTCCGAATAATGCAACAGCGCCCTCCACCGAGGTTGCGATGGGTCGCGACCGGGCCTATCTCGTGGATTAGGCCATTGGCGCGGGGAATTGAACCATGAATGCGGGAACGGCGGAAACCACAGAAAACGCCGGCGTCATCGAGACGTCGACCGCCGCGTTCCGCGCGGATGTCCTGACGGCTTCCATGCAGAAGGTTGTTCTCGTGGATTTCTGGGCGCCGTGGTGCGGCCCATGCAAGCAACTCGCTCCGATACTGGAGCGGGCCATCAAGGCGGCGGGCGACAAGGCCCGGCTCGTCAAGATGAACATCGACGCCCATCCTCAGATTGCTCAGCAGCTCGGCGTGCAATCGATCCCGGCCGTCATTGCCTTCCAGCGCGGCCAGCCGGTCGACGGATTCGTCGGGGCGCTGCCGGAAAGCCAGATCGTCGCCTTTCTGGAACGCCTCGTCGGCCCGCTCGGGCCGGGCGGCGAAGCGGTGGCGATGGCGGAAGAGGCGCTCGAGGCGGGCGAGGCTGAGCGCGCCGCGGGGCTTGCGGAAGACGCGCTCGCCAGCGATCCGGAAAACCCCAAGGCGGTCGGCGTGTACCTGCGCGCGATGCTCGCCTTGGGCGAGACCGACCGCGCCGCCGCCGTATTCGCCGCGCTGCCCGAATCCATCCGCGCGGACGCAGCGATGAAGCAGGTTGCGACGGCGCTCGAAGTCGCGTCGCAATCCGGCGCGGTCGGCGACGTCGCGACGCTCCGTCGCAAGGTCGCCGAGGCGCCGGACGATCTTCAGGCGCAGCTGGACCTGTCGCTCGCCTTGAACGGCGCAGGCGATCGCGCCGCCGCCGCCGACATGCTGCTCGCGATCATCAAGCGCGACCGCGAATGGAACGACGATGGCGCCCGCAAACAATTGTTGCAGTTCTTCGAAGTCTGGGGTCCGCTCGACCCGGCGACCAAGGCGGCGCGCCGGAAACTCTCTGCCATGCTTTTCTCCTGAGATCGTTTCTCGGGGCGGACAAAGATGAATCGTCCTTATCTCGACATCGGCGAACTCCCGATCGATCTGCCTGTCTTCCCGCTCGCCGGCGGCCTCCTCCTGCCGCGATCGGAACTGCCGCTGAATATCTTCGAACCTCGCTATCTCGCGATGGTCGACGCGTCGCTTGCCGGCAACCGTCTGATCGGCATGATTCAACCTCTGGCCGATGCGGCGGGCGAGACCAAACCCGCGCTCTGCCCCGTCGGATGCGCCGGAAAGATCGTACGCTTCGCCGAGACCGGGGATGGACGCTACTTCGTTTCGCTCGAGGGCGTCTGCCGGTTCCAAAGCGGAACGGAAACGACGCGCGATACGCCATTTCGTACGTTCAAAGTCGACTATTCGCGGTTTTCTCCGGACCTTGCGGCGCCTGACGAAAACGAGCGCGCGGATCGTGACGCTGTGCTCAAGGCTTTGGGGGCCTATGCTGAGCGAAATGCGATTGCCGTCGATTGGGAATCGGTCGCCAAGGCGTCGGACGAAACGCTGATCAATTCCTTGTCCATGATGAGCCCTTTCGGAATCCGGGAAAAGCAGGCGATTCTGGAAGCGAATGGTTTGCGGGCTCGCGCCGAAGTGCTGATCGCGATTGCAGAAATGGAACTTGCGGGCGGCGGGCAAACTCGACCGCCGCTTCACTGACGGGGATCGAAATGGCTGAGGGCGCTGAGAAGAGCACCGACCGAGATGTGCGGGAGGCGAAGTCCGGCATCGATCCGCGACTTCTCGAAATCCTGGTGTGCCCGCTCACCAAGGCGACGCTGGAATATGACGCCGCGCGCAATGAACTGATTTCGCGGGCGGCCAAGCTTGCCTATCCCATCCGGGACGGCATACCGATCATGCTGGCGGACGAGGCGCGGCCGCTGTAGGCGCACAATCATTGTGCAGAATGCAAGCTATTTCGCCAGATCGTCGCTTGCGTCCCGACCGCGATGCCATTTTGATCAGCGCACACGCCAACGCTGATCGAAAAACAGGCACATGAAGAAAATCCTTTGTAACGCCGGTGTTGCCGCCGCGTTTGCGCTTTTCTGCGCTCCGGCCGCCCTCGCGGCGGAGGCTTCGACGATCAGCCCCGCGGATACGGGCTTCATGATCGCCTCCACCGCGCTCGTCCTGATGATGACGATCCCCGGATTGGCGCTGTTCTATGCCGGCATGGTTCGCAAGAAGAACGTTCTCGCGACGATGGCGCAGAGTTTTTCCGCCGCCGCGCTTGTTTCGATCCTGTGGTTCGCTTTCGGCTATACGCTCAGCTTTCATGGAGAAGGGACCTGGATCGGCGAATTCGGCCGGTCGTTCTTCGCGGGCATCGGCCTGGACACGGTCAGCCCCTTCGCCAAGACTATTCCGGAACTGCTCTTTGCGGCCTACCAGATGACCTTTGCCGTCATCACCTGCGCCCTCGTCGCCGGCGCGGTGGCGGACCGCCTGAAATTCTCTGCCTTCCTCCTTTTCACGGTCTTCTGGCTGTTTTTCGTTTACGTCCCGTCCGCCCACTGGGTCTGGGGCGGCGGCTTTCTTGCCGCCATGGGCGTGATCGATTTCGCCGGCGGAACCGTGGTCCACATCAACGCCGGCGTCGCCGGGCTGATCGCAGCGCTCATGATGGGAACGCGTCAGGGTTACGGACGCGAGAATCTCGCCCCGTTCGATCTTTCGATGGCGGTAATCGGCACCGGCCTTCTGTGGGTCGGCTGGTTTGGCTTCAACGGCGGATCCGCGCTAGGCGCCGGTTCGCGCGCGGTATTTGCGATCGTCGCGACGCATCTGGCGGCTTGCTCCGGCGCAATCGTGTGGAGCGCGCTCGAATGGGCCGAGCGCGGCAAGCCGTCGGTGCTCGGCCTGATTTCCGGCGCAGTGGCCGGCCTTGGCACCATCACGCCGGCGTCGGGCTATGTCCTGCCGTGGCACGGCGTCGTCATCGGCTGTGTCGCGGGCTCGGTCTGCTACTACTTCTGCACGCGCGTGAAGGTCCGCTTCAAATATGACGATTCGCTCGACGTCTTCGGCGTCCACGGCGTCGGCGGCATCATCGGGACATTGATGGCGGGTGTCTTTGCCACCGCCTCTGTCAGCGTCACATCGACCGAAGCCGGCGTTTCAGGCCTCCTGGACGGCGCGCCGCGTCAGTTGCTGATCCAGGCTGCAGGCGTCGTCATCGTGACGATCTGGTGCATGATCGGAACCTGGGTGTCCCTCAAGCTCGTCGATCTGCTCGTCGGACTGAGGACCGATTCCGACGACGAGCGCATGGGGCTCGACCTTGCGTTGCACGGCGAGGCCCTCCATCAATAGCCCGCCCGCCGATCCGGCGGCCCGGGGTAGATGTTGAATGAGCGCGATCGACGACCTGCTGACGATTCTCGATCTCGAGCGGATCGAGCACAACATCTATCGCGGCCGTAGCCCGCAGGTGGGATGGCAGCGTGTATTCGGCGGCCTCGTCATTTCACAGGCGCTCGTCGCCGCCGCGCGAACGGTCGACGATCGGCCGCCGCATTCCCTGCACGGCTATTTCATTCTCCCCGGCGACCCCACTGTTCCGATCGTCTACGAAGTCGACCGCATCCGGGACGGCAAGAGTTTCGCGACGCGCAATTGCGTCGCGATCCAGCACGGCCGCGCCATTTTCTCGCTCTCCGCTTCCTTCCAGACCGAAGAAGACGGGCTCGAACATGCGATCGCCATGCCTCAAGTCACGCCGCCGGAGGAACTGCCGTCCGAGGCTGAACTCAAGGCCAGTTTCACCGAGGCGACGCCGGAGCCCATTCGGCGCTTTTTCGATCAACCGCGCCCGATTGAAAGCCGGCCCGTGGACCGTCGCCGCTATACGCCGCGCGCCGGCGTGCCGGGAGAGCCTGTCCAATACGTCTGGTTTCGCGCCTCCGGCGCATTGCCCGACGATCCTGCCGTGCATCGCGCCGTGCTCGCCTACCTCTCCGACATGACGCTGCTGGATACTGCCCTGATCGCGCACGGCAGATCCGCCTTTCAAAGCGACATGCAGGTCGCGAGCCTCGACCACGCCCTCTGGTTCCATCGCCCCTTCCGCGCTGACGACTGGCTGCTCTACGCGCAGGACAGCCCGTCGAGTTCCGGCGCCCGCGGTTTGACGCGCGGTTCGATCTTCACGCGCGAGGGACGACTCGTCGCATCGGTGGCGCAAGAAGGCCTGATTCGGCCGCGCGACGCCTGAAATGGTAAGAAAAGGACAAGGTTAAGCGGTCCTTAACCCCGCTTTCCTAGTCTGCGGCGCGTGGCCATGCGGCCATTTTTCGAAGCAGCGTCGAAAATTTATGCGCAACGCAGCCTACTCGGCCCTTGTCAGTGGTTTTCCGTCCAACGCCCGGCACTTCGTGTCGCGGCGCATTGCCGAATTCGCCGGCGTCGTCCTGATCGGGACGGTGATCCTGATCGGGCTCGCGCTGGCGAGCTGGTCGACGCGCGACCCGAGCCTCAACCACGCGATAGAGGGACCGATTCGCAACCTGCTCGGCCTGCGCGGCGCAATCGTCGCAGATCTCCTGACACAGATATTCGGAATCGCCTCCATCGTCCTGCTCGCGCCGGCCGCTCTTCTGGGATGGCGTCTTGTAGTCGACCGGCGAGTCGACCGGCCGAAGTCACGAATCGCTTTCTGGCTGCTGGGCGCATTGAGCGCTGCGGCAGTCGCTTCGATGTTGCCGCCTCCCGACCGTTGGCCCTTGCCGACCGGTCTCGGGGGAATGGTCGGCGACGCCATTGCCGCGCTTGCGCAATGGGCCATCGGCGGCGTGCGAATCGGCATGATCGCCGCGACGATCGCGCTCGCGGCATGCGCTATTCTCAGCTTGGCCACAGCTTGCGGCGGCCGAGCGCAGACCGAGGTCGAAGCGCCGGCGCGCGCAACCGGCGCACGCAAGCCAGAGCGCGATTCCGAGCGCGCCGATCTGGAAGATGGGCCCGGAAAGGCGCTGGCATCGCTCGGCGCCGCGCTCCACGGTTTGCTTGCGCTCAAGAGCCTCGCGTCTCGCCAGGTGGAGGCATTGCGTCATCGCCGGGCGGCCAATCGAGGTTCTGCGAGCGCGGCTCCCGAAACGCATCTTCGCGTCGAGCCCGAGTTTTCGCGCGGCGCAGACGTGTCTTCCGATTGGAAGCCCGCTCTTCTGCCGATCGGCAAGCCGCCGTCCACGGAGCAAGTGGACGCCGTCGGTTCGGCGACCGTGAGCGCAGTTCCCGTCGCCAAGCAGGCAGGCCCGCTGAAGCAGGGCCGGCGGGCGAGCAAGGAGACCCAACCCGGCCTGTTCGACCAGCAGCGCTACCACTTGCCGGCCCTCGGGCTCCTCGCCGAGCCGCGCCGGGCGGCGCGGCGCGTTTCCGAGGATTCGCTCGCGCAGAACGCCCGTTTGCTCGAAGGCGTTCTCGACGATTTCGGCGTGAAGGGGGAGATCGTGAACGTGCGGCCGGGTCCGGTCGTGACGCTATACGAACTCGAGCCTGCGCCGGGCGTGAAGTCGTCCCGCGTCATCGGCC
>JBDHTL010000028.1:0-31039 GCA_039808645.1 Rhodoblastus sp.
CCCGCAAAGCAAGCAAAGGAGAAGCCCAAAAACTTGACGAACGCCTGACCATCAAACCATCATCAACCCGGGTCAGTTCTCAATGGAATTGCCGGGTCAAATCTCAGCGGAAATCAACACTCACGGTACAGCGCGTCGATTGGAAATTCCCCATATGCGTCCGCCACCGTCTTACGATGATGGCCCGTGATCGCGTTCACGATGTCCGGCGCAAGGCCATGCTGCCGACCGAGGGTCTTGAAGCGGTGCCGCCAGGAATGACTTGGTGAGAGCCGGGCATCCTTGAGCCCGAGGCCGCGCACCCATTTCCCGATGACTTTCGTCCCTGTCCCGCCCCGGTTGCCGAATCGATCCGCCCCGAGATCGTTGAACAACGCTCCGCGTCGAACGGCCTTCACGAAATCTAGGAAGCCGGCCTCTTCGATTGCCGGATGCAGTGGGACGGCGCGCTCAGAGCTATCAGTCTTCAACGAGCCGGCTGCCGGGTCGAACTTCATGCACCAGACGCCGCTGATTTGAATGATATCCTCCGCCCGCAACTGGCAGACCTCGGAAATTCGCGCACCGGAATAGGCGCAGAGCAGCGGAGCCCACTTCTTCACGGTTTCTGTAGAACGCGCCGCGTCGGCGAGTATGAGAGCTGCTTCCTCATTTGTGTATCCTCTCTTGCGTTCGGCAGCCTTCGCACGGACATCGACGACAATTCGGGACGCGGGGTTAGTCGCGAGCTTGCGGTTGTCGGTGCCCCATTGCAGGATCGCCCGAAGCGGAGCGATCTTTGAATCTCGGATAGTCTTGGTGCGTAGGCCACTTTCAATCAGCGCAGCTTTCCACTGCAGGAGATCGTCCGCGCTCAATCTGGCGGCGTCGGTGTGGCCGACGAAGGCGGCGACCTGATCGATCACCCGCTGCCACATGTATATGGTCTTGGCGACGGGCCTCTTTTCCGTGGACCAGCCGTCCAAGAGTGATTGGAATGTCACCGGCGTCGTGACCGTAGGCGACACTGTTGCCGGGAATATTGCATTCGCCGCGGGTGCAATGGCCGGATCTTGACCAAAATTGCCGTTGCGTCGCTGCGCAAGCACCAGTTCCGCGCGTCGCCGTCCAAATCCGACAGCCTTCGCGAGGTTCAGTTCGCTGTCTATGTCGACCGTTAGTCCCTGACTGGCCAGAAAACTCTTCGCGGCGGAATAGCACCACTCTCGCGCAAGCAATCTCGCATTGTTGCGCAAATCGCCCGCGGCATCCTGTTGAACTCTGCCTAGAAAGACGTCCAGCGTGTCATTCTCCCAATGCCAGACACTGTCGGCGGTCTCGCTCTTCCAGAATGGATCGTCAGCGATCCTGCCATCCAAGCGCGCCTGATAGGTCAATTCGGACGCCCTGCGCAGGTCGGCTTCATCGAGCTTGCGAACTGGCGATCGGAGATTGGCCCAGCGTTCTTCGACCGCGGCGAGCGCGATGGCGTGTAGTCTCCGTGCCTCGGATGGCTCTTTGGTCTTGAGGCTGACCTTTTCCTCGCGCTTGCCGACCGCCGCGCGCAGATCGGCGGGGACGCCCTTGCGGAGCCAATAGACGCCGGTCTTCGGATGCTTCCACGGTCGCGACATGGAGAGGGCCATTTGTACCACCCGTTTGTACCACTCGGGCGGCTCCAAAGCTCGCAATATCAGAAAATTGCGAGATTCGCTGATCTTTTTGGATGGCTGGCGGAGAGGGAGGGATTCGAACCCCCGGTACCGTTGCCGGTACTCCGCATTTCGAGTGCGGCGCGATCGACCACTCTGCCACCTCTCCGCGGGGCTCCGCGCGAGCGCGGATGCATGGTCGGGGCGCGAGATAGCATCGGGGGCGGCAGGCGCCAAGCCCCGCGGCAGGACGGATCGCGGAAATTCGTGCGAATTCATTGACAGCCCGGCCCCTTTTCCATTAGAAGGCCGCTGTCTGGCGGCGCGAGCGGAAGTTCGCGCCTTTTGGTTGTTGCGGGGTTTTCCCTAAGACTTCCCCGGACGCCCGGTTTCATACTGCAAAGAAGCCGTCCGGCGCGGGCCTTCCGCGCCAGGTCGGAATCGAACACAGGAAGACAAAGATGTTCGCAGTCATCAGAACCGGCGGTAAGCAGTATCGCGTTGCCGCCGATGACAAGATTACGGTGATGTCGCTCGCCGGCGAGCCCGGCGACAAGGTGACGTTCGAAGACGTGCTGATGTCCGCCAAGGACGGCGCGGCCGAGTTCGGCGCCAAGGTGAAGGTGGTCGGCGAGATCGTCGAGCACGGCCGCGGCCCGAAGGTCATCGCCTTCAAGAAGCGCCGTCGCCAGAATTCGAAGCGCAAGCGTGGCCACCGTCAGGATCTGACGGTCGTGCGCATCGTCGAGATCGCGTAAGGCGGACGAGGAGAGAGACAGATGGCTCACAAGAAAGCAGGCGGCTCGTCCCGCAACGGCCGCGACTCCGACGGGCGTCGCCTCGGCGTGAAGAAGTTCGGCGGCGAGAGCGTCGTCGGCGGCAATATCATCATTCGCCAGCGCGGCACGAAGGTCCATCCGGGCCGCAATGTCGGCATGGGCACGGACCACACGCTTTTTGCGCTTTGCGACGGCGTCGTGCTGTTCAAAACGCCGGCCAATGGCCGAAAAAGCGTATCGGTCGTACCGGCTCAAGAGGCCGCTGAATAAAGGCGGAGGCCTGAAGAGACCTCCGCCGGCGCCAAGCCCCGGCGAGAGGTCCCAAAGGAGCCCTAGCTCCGCCATATCAGGGACATCTGATCCGAACAGGATCGCGAAGGGGAAGCGGCGCCGCTTCCCCTTTTGTCGTTTTTGGGCCGCCGCGCAGGGGCCCTAGTTCGGAGAGGCCCATGTTCCCCGACTATTTCCGCGACGACGTGTTCCGGCTGGAGACGCAGCGGCTGTGGCTGCGCTGGCCGACGGCGGCCGACGCCCCGACGATCGAAAAGCTGGCCGGCGACCGCGAGATCGCCGAATTCACCGCGCGCATCCCCCATCCCTACCCCAAGGGCGGCGCCGAGAGCTTCGTGCTGGCGGCGCGGCGGGCGAATTGCGACGGACGCGGCCTGCACCTTGCGCTCGCGCTCAGGCAGAAGCCGGGCGTTCCGATCGGCATCGTGTCGCTCGAGGGCGGTGGCGACACGCCCGAACTCGGCTATTGGCTCGGTCGCATGTACTGGGGCTCCGGGCTGATGTCGGAAGCCGTCGGCTCCCTGCTCGACTTCGTGTGGCTGGCGACCGACATCGAGCGGATCGACGCGTCGGCGGCCCTGCCCAACCTGCGCTCGCAGCGCGCGCTGGAGCGGGCGGGCTTCGTGGCGACGGGCGAGGGGCTGGTGGATGCGCCGGCGCGCGGCGGCGCCTTGCCGGCGCGGAAGTTCGAACTCGTCCGCTCGACGCCGCGCTTCGGCGCCTTGCCCGGGCCAAGGCTTTCATCCTGCTGCGCGGGGCGATAGGAACCAGTCATGAAATTCCTCGACCAGGCCCGCATCTACATCCGCTCCGGCGACGGCGGGGCGGGCTGCGTCTCGTTCCGGCGTGAAAAGTTCATCGAGTTCGGCGGCCCGGACGGCGGCGACGGGGGGCGCGGCGGCGATGTCGTGGCCGAATGCGTCGAGGGGCTGAACACGCTGATCGACTACCGTTTCCAGCAGCATTTCAAGGCCAAGACCGGCATGCACGGCATGGGCAAGAACCGCGCGGGCGGGCGCGGGGCCGACGCCGTGCTGAAAGTGCCCGCCGGCACGCAGATTTTCGAGGAGGACGGCGAGACGCTGATCGCCGACATGACCGAGATCGGCCAGCGCGTCGTGATCGCCAAGGGCGGCAACGGCGGCTTCGGCAATGCGCATTTCAAGTCCTCCACCAACCGCGCGCCGCGCCGCGCCAATCCGGGCGAAGCGGGCCAGGAAATGGAAATCTGGCTGCGGCTGAAGCTGATCGCCGACGCCGGCCTGATCGGCCTGCCCAACGCCGGCAAGTCGACCTTCCTGGCGAGCGTGTCGGCCGCCAAGCCGAAGATCGCGGATTATCCCTTCACCACCCTGCATCCCGGCCTCGGCGTCGTCGGCCTCGACGGCAGGGAATTCGTGCTCGCCGACATTCCCGGCCTGATCGAGGGCGCACACGAGGGCCACGGGCTCGGCGACCGCTTTCTCGGCCATGTCGAACGCTGCGGCGCGCTGCTGCACCTGATTGACGCTTCCGGCGAGCACGCGGGGCGCGCCTATCGCATCGTGCGGCAGGAGCTGGACGCCTATGGCGCGGGCCTGTCGGAAAAGCCCGAGATCATCGCGCTGTCGAAATGCGACATCGTCGACGAGGATGCGCTGAAGCAGCAGATGGAGCGGCTGCGCCGCGCCGTCTCGAGCTATGGGCCGGCTGTGGCGCCGGGCGAGAAGCGCCGTCCGATTCTGAAACTGTCCGCCGCCACCGGCGCCGGCGTGAAGGAGGCGCTGCGCGCGCTGCTGTCGGTCGTGGAAGGCCGGCGCAAGCGCGAGGCGGAAGCCGAGCCGCAGCCGGAGTGGCGGCCTTGAAGAGAAGACCCCGGCTTTTTCTGGTAAGATGCGCCCATGCCGCAAGAATTGATCATCGAGTCGGACGAAGCCTACGAATTGGCGCACCGCCTTGCTGAAGAACTTGGCATGACGGTCGATGAGGTCGTCGAGGAAGCCCTGCGGCTGTACGCGGAAAGGCTCTATGCGCTTGACGGCATGCAGCAAGGAGAGCGCCGGCCTCCGCCCGCGCAATTCGAGCAGAGCTAAGAAGATCGATCGAATCACCCAGGCCGCAAGTGACCAAGACGCCAAGACTCTCCGCATTCCGCCGCATCGTCGTGAAGGTCGGCTCCTCGCTGCTCGTGGACAGCAGGGCCGGAGGGCTGAAGACGGCGTGGCTCGATGCGCTGGCGTCCGATCTCGCCGTCCATCACAAGCGCGGCGCCGACATTCTCGTGGTCTCCTCCGGCTCGATCGCGCTCGGGCGCAGCGTGCTGGGACTGCCGAAGGGCGCGCTGAAGCTCGAGGATTCGCAGGCCGCCGCCGCCGTCGGCCAGATCGCGCTGGCGCGCACATGGGCGGAGGCGCTCGGCTCGCACGGCATTACGGCCGGCCAGATCCTCGTCACGCTCTGGGACACGGAGGAACGCCGCCGCTACCTCAACGCGCGCGCGACGATCGAGCGCCTGCTCGAGATGCGCGCGGCGCCCGTCATCAACGAGAACGACACCGTCGCGACATCCGAAATCCGCTACGGCGACAACGACCGGCTCGCCGCGCGCGTGGCGGCGATGGCGAGCGCGGACTGTCTGGTGCTGCTGTCCGATGTCGACGGCCTTTACACCGCCCCGCCCGCGGCCGATCCGAAAGCGAAACTCCTGCCGGTCGTGCCGCGCGTGACGGCCGAGATCGAGGCGATGGCCGGCGGCGCGGCTTCCGAACTCTCCCGCGGCGGCATGCGGACCAAGATCGAGGCCGCCAAGATCGCGACGACCGCGGGCGTGCACATGGTGATTTCGGACGGGCGCCTCGACCATCCGTTGAAGCGTATCGAGGAAGGCGGGCGCTGCACCTGGTTCCTGACGCCCTCCAACCCGGTCACCGCACGCAAGAAATGGATCGCAGGATCGCTGGAGCCGAAGGGTGTCGTGCGCATCGACGCCGGCGCGGCCACGGCGCTGGTCTCGGGCAAGAGCCTGCTGCCGGCCGGCGTCACGGGCATCGAGGGCGGTTTCAATCGCGGCGATTGCGTGCTGATCCGCAACGCGGCGGGCGGCGAGATCGGGCGGGGCCTGATCGCCTATGACGCGGGCGAAGCGGCACAGATCATGGGCCGCTCGTCGCGCGACATCGAAAAGGTTCTCGGCTATTCCGGCCGCGCCGCGATGATCCATCGCGACGACATGGCGCTCGGCGGCGAATAGACGCCGATACGATCGCGTGGGCCCGCGCGCGATCGACACGCGGCCGAACGCTGCGCCGCGCAGCCGGGCCGGCGCCGCATTAACGCTCGATTCACCATGTTGGGCTGATGGTCTGTGAGACCGGAACAGCCCCGTGAGCTATCTCGATCCGCCGCCGATGCCCGCCGCGGTCGTCGTCCAGAAGGACGTCGGCGGGCTGGTGCGCGCCTATCAGGAGCGGACCGAACTCTACCGCTCGCAAAACCGCGAGGTGCGGCTGCACGAATGCCGCTCCGCCTGCACGCTCGCGCTCTCGCTGCCCAATGTCTGCGTCTATCCGTCGAGCACGCTGAAGTTCCACCAGGCCTACAACGACATCACCAAGGAAGTGGATCACGGCGTCACCGGCGAGCTCTGGTCGTCCTATCCCCAGGGCGTGCGCGAAAAGCTTGGCACGCTGACGCGGCAGTACAAGATCTTGCGCGGCTCCGAACTGATCGCGATCGGTGTGCGCAATTGCAACGAACCGGCACGGCAGCCGCAGATCATGATCGCCAAGGCGACGCCCACGCCGGCCGCGCCGGGCGGCGGCGATTTTCTCAAGGGCGTTCAGGGCGCAGTCGAGACCCTGTTCGGCGCGGGCGCCAAGGCGCCGGCGCAAGCCGCCAGGCGTCCCGCGCCGCCCAGGCCTGCGGAACAGCCGACGCCGGCCGACGAGCCGCAGGCGCCGACCCTGCAGGCGAGCGTCACGGCGCCGCTGCCGCCGCGGCGCCCGCCGATGATCGGCGCCGTGCCGACGCCGCTGCCGCCGGTCCCGCCGGATACGCCCGCCTTCCTGCGGCCGATCGCGGGCTCCGCGCCCATTCTCGAGGCGCGCTTCAGGCCGCTGGCGGCCATGCGGCGCCGGCTATCGGAACTGGGCTTCGCTTTCGTCGCCCGCTGATTTCTGATAGCGAACCGGCAACACGAGCCTGATCCCCTCCCCACAGGGGGCGGGAAGAAGCCCGCTTTCGCAAGTACAGACTGGTCCTCTGATGAGCGCCCTTCGCGACGTCGCAATATCCACCTCTCAACGGGTCTCCGCCTCCGAGCAGAGCGTCGAGACGCAGATGCGCCTGCTCGGCCGCGCCGCGCGCAAGGCCGCGCGCGCGCTCGCGCTCTCCTCCGGCGCCACGCGCGACAGGGCGCTGCATGCGGCCGCCGCCGCCATTCGCGCGCAAGAGGCCGAAATCCTCGCCGCCAATGCGCAGGACGTCGAAGACGCCAGGGCCCGGGGCACGACCGGTTCGTTCATCGACCGCCTGACGCTCGACGAAGCCCGCGTGGAGGCGATGGCGCGCGGCCTCGAGGAGATCGCCGCCCTGCCCGATCCGATCGGCAAGGTGCTGGCCTCTTTCGAAAGGCCGAACGGCCTGAAGATCGAACGCGTGGCGACGCCGCTCGGCGTCGTCGGCGTGATTTACGAGAGTCGGCCCAACGTCACCGCCGACGCCGGCGGCCTGTGCCTGAAGGCCGGCAATGTCGCGATCCTGCGCGGCGGGTCGGAGAGCTTCCGATCGACCGCCGCGATTCACGCCTGCCTGATCGAAGGACTGCGCGCCGCGGGCCTGCCCGACGCCGCCATCTCGCTCGTGCCGACGCGCGACCGCGCGGCGGTCGGCTTCATGCTGGCCGGCCTCGACGGCGCGATCGACGTCATCGTCCCGCGCGGCGGCAAGAGCCTCGTCGCGCGTGTGCAGCACGAGGCGCGCGTGCCGGTCTTCGCGCATCTCGAAGGCATCGTGCACATTTTCGTCGATCGCGCGGCGGATCTCGACAAGGCCAAGAGCATCGTGATGAACGCCAAGCTGCGACGCACCGGCATCTGCGGCGCGGCGGAGACGCTGCTGGTGGACCGCGACGTCGCGGACACGCATCTCGCGCCGCTGGTGCAAATGCTGCTCGACGCCGGTTGCGAGGTGCGCGGCGACGAGGCCGTGCGGGCGATCGACGTGCGCGCGAAGGCCGCGACAGAAGAGGACTGGCGCACCGAATATCTCGACGCGATCATTTCCGCGAAGCTAGTCGACGGGATCGACGGCGCGATCGACCATATCGAGACCTACGGCTCGCATCACACCGACTGCATCGTCACGGAAGACAAGGCTGCGGCGGAACGCTTCCTGAGCGAAGTCGATTCCGCCATCGTGCTGCACAACGCCTCCACCCAATTCGCCGACGGCGGCGAGTTCGGTTTTGGCGCGGAGATCGGGATAGCGACGGGCCGCATGCATGCGCGCGGGCCTGTCGGCGTGGAGCAGCTGACCAGTTTCAAATATCGCGTGCGCGGCGACGGGCAGACACGGGCGTGAGCGAGGCTCTCTCTAGCTGTGCGCAAGACCCCCTCCCTTTCCCTCCCCCGCTTCGCGGGAGAGAGGACGGTCGGCATTCGTGATCACGATCACTCATGACGTCGGCAATCTGCCCCCTCTCCCGCGAAGCGGGGGAGGGCTGGGGAGGGGGCCGTCGTCGTGATCCCCCGCCTCCCGCCGCACACGCCCGGCATGCGCATCGGCCTGTTCGGCGGCACGTTCAATCCGCCGCACGCCGGCCACATGCTGGTCGCGGAGATCGCGCTGCGCCGCCTGAAGCTCGACCGGCTGTGGCTGCTGGTCACGCCCGGCAATCCGCTGAAGGACACGGACGGCCTGCCGCCGCTCGAGACGCGCATCGACGCTGCGCGAAAACTCGTGCGCGACCCGCGCATCGTCGTCACCGGCCTCGAGGCCGAGATCGGCACACGCTACACTTACGACACTGTGGCCTGGCTGACGCGCCGGGCGCCTTCCCTGCGTTTCGTCTGGGTGATGGGCGCCGACAATCTGAAGCAATTTTCGCGCTGGCAGCGCTGGGCGGATATCGCCGCGCTCGCGCCGATCGCCGCGATCGACCGGCCGGGCTCCTCGCCGGCGGCGCTGAACGCCAAGGCCGCGCAGCGTTTTTCGCGGAACCGCATTCCGGAGGAAGAGGCCGCCGCGCTCGCGCTTTCCGACCCGCCGGCTTTCGTTTTCCTGCATGACCGGCGCATCGACCTCTCGTCGACGGAACTGCGCGCGCGGACACGACGTTGAAACGGCGATTGAAATTTTTCGAATCAGCCTCCATCTTGACCCTGCGGCGCCGAGCGTCGCGCCGCGACACAGCGAGGACGCAGCACTGACTTCAGTCGCTCTTCCGGAAGCGGGTTTTGCGCCCCTTCCATCGGCGTCGGGACCGGCAGGTTCGGCCGCCGTCACGCAGGACCCTGCGGTCCAGAAAACGCCTCTCCTGCAAAAAATCCTCGACAGCCTCGACGATTCCAAGGCGGAAAACGTCGTCGTGATCGATCTGGCGGGCAAGACCTCGCTGGCCGACACGATGGCGATCGCGCAGGGTCGCTCGAACACGCATGTCGGCGCCATTGCCGAGCGCGTCATCAAGGCGTGCAAGGAAGCGGGCGTCGCCGCGCCGCGGGTCGAGGGCATGCCGCACAACGACTGGGTTCTGGTCGACGCCGGCGATCTGATCGTCCACGTCTTCCGGCCGGAAGTGCGGCAGTTCTACAATCTCGAGAAGATGTGGAGCGGCGACCGTCCGACCGACAAGTCGGCGGGCAAGGCCGTCGGCGCGAAAGCGGACCGCAAGGCCGGCTGAGCCCCAGAATCTTTTGGCCGCATGGCCCCCTCCCTTTCCCTCCCCCGCTTCGCGGGAGAGGGAGAGGACTCGCCGCGTGGTCTTCGTTCTGATCAGAAACGCCTGCCGCCCCCTCTCCCGCGGAGCGGGGGAGGGTCGGGGAGGGGGCGAAACGACATGCGACTTATTCTGGCTGCGGTCGGCCGGCTCAAGACCGGCCCGGAGCGCGAGCTCGTCGCGCGCTACGCCGAGCGGATCGCGGCGACGGGCAAGGCGGTCGGCCTGACAGGCCTGACGCTAAAGGAAACCGACGAATCTCGCGCGAAAAGGCCGGAGGATCGCAAGAGCGAGGAAGCGCGCGCGCTGCGGGCGCTGATCCCGGACGGGGCGCGCATCGTGGCGCTCGACGAGCGCGGCCGCAGCCTGTCGAGCGAGGCGTTCGCCGCCGACATCGGAGCGCGGCGCGACGCCGGCCAGCGCGATCTGTGCTTCGTGATCGGAGGCGCCGACGGGCTCGACGAAAGCCTGCGCGACGAAGCCGCGCTGATCTTCTCCTTCGGCGCTGCGACCCTGCCGCACCAGATCGTGCGGGCGCTGGTCGCCGAACAGGTCTATCGCGCGATTTCCATCCTCGCAGGCCATCCCTATCATCGCGCGTAATTGGCCGATTCGCGCCGCATTGCCGGCGTTTTTCGACGCTATTGCCCAAGCGCTTCGTCTGTTCGGGCATCTTGATCGGGTTCAATTTGCCGCCACGCTTCCTGTCGACGCGACACAATGCGGGCATCGCCGCCGGGATCGCCGCCGTGCTCGCGGCGTGCGTCGTCTGCGCGCCGGCGCGCGGACAGCCGGCGACGGAGCCCGGCTTCGATCCGGTCGAGGACAAGAAGCTCGAATTGCGCGGCATGGAGGACACGATCTCGGCCTCCGCCGAGCAGCGCGCGAAAATCCAGGCCGAAATCGAAACGATCCGCGCGGACCGCGCCCGGCTCAACCAGGCGCTGCTCGACGCCACCGCCAAGGTGTCGGAGGCCGACGCCCGCATGGCCAAGGTCGAACAGAGGCTGGACCGGCTGACCGGCAGCGAGGACGCCATCCGCCGTTCGCTCCAGGGCCGTCGCGGCGTCGTGGCCGAAGTTCTGGCCGTGCTTCAGCGCATGGGCCATCGCACGCCGCCCGCCCTGCTGGTGCAGCCGGAAGACGTGCTGCAGGCGATCCGCGCCTCCATGACGCTCGGCGCGGTGCTGCCGCAATTGCGCTCCGAGACCGAGGCGCTGGCCGGCGACCTCAACGACCTCGTCATGCTGCGCAAGTCGATCGCCTCGGAAAAAGAAAATCTCGCCAAGGAACAGCAGAGCTTCCAGGACGAGCGCGCGCGGCTCGCCGCGCTGGTCGACATCCGGCAGAAGACGCTCGGCGAGGCGCAGAGCGCGCTGGAGATCGAGCAGAAGCGCGCCGCCGAACTAGCCAGCCAGGCGACGAGCCTCAAGGACCTGATCGCGAAGATGGAGCGCGAGAGCGCCGCCGCGCGCAAGGCGGCCGACGAGGCGCGCAAATACGACGAGGACCGCAAGAAGCAGGCGGCGCTGGAGACGCAGGAGCAGCAGGCCAGGATCGAGGCCTCGCCGTTCAAGGATCCGGCCCGGCTCACCCCGGCGATCCCGTTCTCGAAGGCGCGCGGCAAGCTGCCCTTGCCGACCAACGGCGAGATCGTGAAGACCTACGGCGCCTCGGACGCCTTCGGCAGTTCGGAAAAAGGGATTTCGATCGGGGTCAGGCCGCGGGCGACCGTCGTGTCGCCGGCGGACGGCTGGGTGCTCTACGCCGGCCCCTATCGAACTTATGGCCAGTTGCTCATCGTCAACGCGGGGGATGGCTACTATATAGTCCTGGCCGGGATGGACAGGGTCAATGTCGCGGTCGGGCAATTCGTGCTTTCGGGCGAGCCCGTCGGCGTCATGGGCGACGGCGCGACCCGCACGGCTTCGGCTGTCGCCATTGGCGCGAGCCAGCCCATCCTCTATGTTGAATTGAGAAAAGACGGCGCCCCGATCGACCCGGGACCGTGGTGGTCCAAGCCTGATTTGAAAAAGGTTCGTGGATGATGCGCAATGTGAACTATGTCCTGCTCGGCGCCGTCCTCGGCGCGGCGAGCTTCGGCGTCGCCCAGAAGGCCGACATTTTCGGCCGGCCCGCGACCGCCGCGATTTCCGACACCTACCGCAGCCTCAACCTGTTCGGCGACGTCTTCGAGAAGGTCCGCACGGACTATGTCGAGAAGCCGCAGGACCAGAAGCTGGTGGAATCGGCGATCAACGGCATGCTGACGTCGCTCGACCCGCACTCGAGCTACATGGATTCCAAGAGTTTCCGCGACATGCAGGTGCAGACCCGCGGCGAGTTCGGCGGACTCGGCATCGAGGTGACGCAGGAAGACGGCGTCGTGAAGGTCGTGACCCCGATCGACGACACGCCGGCTTCCCGGGCCGGGATCATGGCCGCCGACCTCATCACCGCCATCGACGGCGAGACGGTTCAGGGCATGACGCTCAACCAGGCCGTCGACAAGATGCGCGGCGCGGTGAACACCAATGTCACGCTGACCGTGCTGCGCGGCAAGGAAAAGAAGAAGCTCGAGGTCAAGCTCACCCGCGCTGTCATCCAGATCAAGTCGGTCCGTTCGCGCAAGGAAGGCGACGACATCGGCTATATCCGCATCACCCAGTTCAACGAGCAGACCTACGACGGCCTGAAGGCCGCCATGCAGAAGTTCCAGCAGGAGATTCCCAGCGACAAGTTCAAGGGATACATTCTCGACCTTCGCAACAATCCAGGCGGCCTGCTCGACCAGTCGGTAGCGGTCTCCAACGCCTTCCTCGAACGCGGCGAGATCGTTTCCACGCGCGGCCGCAATGCCGACGAGACGCAGCGCTACAACGCCCGTCCGATCGACATTTCGAAGGGCAAGCCCGTGGTCGTGCTGATCAACGGCGGCTCGGCCTCGGCGTCCGAGATCGTGTCCGGCGCGCTGCAGGACCACAAGCGCGCGACGCTGATCGGCACGCGCTCGTTCGGCAAGGGCTCGGTGCAGACGATCATCCCGCTCGGTCAGAACAACGGCGCGCTGCGGCTGACCACGGCGCGCTATTACACGCCGTCGGGCCGCTCCATCCAGGCCAAGGGCATCGATCCCGACATCATGGTGCTGCAGGACGTGCCGGACGAGCTGAAGGGCAAGGACGACCTGAAGGGCGAAGCCTCGCTCAAGGGCCACCTGAAGAACGGCGAGACCGAGGAACACGGTTCGCAGGCCTATGTGCCGCCGGACGCAGCCAAGGACAAGCAGCTGATCGCGGCGCAGGAACTGCTGCGCGGCGTCAAGACCGCGCAGCAACTGGCGACGCCCGTTCCGGCAACGACCACGGAGCCGAAGTCCGAGCCGAAGTCGGACGCCAAGGCGCCCGAGGCGAAGCCCGACGCCGACAAGAAGAACTGAGCTGAAACGGGCGGCCCTCGGGCCGCCCGATTTGTTTCGGAGCATCCAGGCGCCCGGCCGGCATGACCAGAATGCCGGCCGGGCGTATGATTCCCGAACAGGATTTCCGTGGCTGATTCGCCGCGGTTTCTCCGCGCCCGGTCGGGCGGATGGAGGCAGGCGAGAGCGGCGGATGTCGGACGAACTCCACCAACCCCTGGGGCTCCCGGCGGCGGGCGATGCGCCCCGCGGCGGCCGCGCGGCCGGACGGCGCGCGGGCGGGGTCGGATTGTCGGCGGCCGGGATCGTCTATTCCCTGATCGGCGCGGCCGTCGTCGGCGCGGGATTCTACGCCCTGAAATACGGCGACCCGAACGGCGGCTGGCCGCGCGCGGTCGCCAGGATCGAGCCCTACAAGCCGCCTGCCGCCATCGCGCCGCGCGACAGCGCGCCGACCGGCACGATCGAACGGCGCGCCGAACGCCAGACCGGCCAGGAGGTCGAGAGCCAGTCCGGCGTGAAGGTCACCCGCGCCGGCGGCGGCCAGGCGCCTGGCGCCCTGATCATCCAGCTCGACCAGACCGCCAGCGTCAGCCTGGCGCCGGCGCCCGACAAGCGCCTCGTCGAACGCGGGCGCTTCGGCCCGCTGCCGCGCATCGGCGCCGACGGCGCCAGGGCCTACGAGGTCTATGCGCGGCCCCTCGTCACGTCGCAGAAGCTGAAGGCCGATGCGCCGCGCATCGCGCTGATCGTCGGCGGTCTCGGCCTGTCGGCGCAGACGACCGACGCCGCGCTGGAGAAATTGCCGGCCGACGTGTCCTTCGCCTTCGCGCCCTACGGCGACGACGTGCAGGCCGACGCCGCGCGCGCGCGCGACCGCGGACACGAAATCTTCCTGCAGGCGCCGATGGAGCCATTCGACTATCCGCAGAACGATCCGGGCCCGCATACGTTGACCGCTCGCGCTTCCGACAAGGATTTGGAAAGCGACCTGCACTGGCTGATGGGCCGCTTCTCCGGCTATGTCGGCGTCGTCAATTTTCTCGGCGCGCGCTTCATGTCGAACGCCGCCGCAATGACGCCGGTGATGCGCGAACTGGCCCGGCGCGGCGTCGCCTTCGTCGACGACGGCTCGTCGCCGCAATCGCTCGCCACGGCCATCGGCGCGCAGGCCGGCGCCGTCGTCGCGCGCGCCGACGTGGCGATCGACGCCGATCCGCGCGCCGACGCGGTCGAGGCCGCGCTCGTCCGGCTCGAGACGATCGCGCGCCAGAAGGGCGCCGCGCTCGGCTTCGCCAGCGCCATTCCCGCCAGCGTCGAACAGGTCGCCCGCTTCGCGCGCGGGCTCGAGAAGCGCGGCATAGCGCTTGCGCCGGCCAGCGCGCTGTTCTCGCGCGGCGGCGGCGCGCAGGCGGAGAACAGGCGGCCGTGAAGAGACAAGCGACCTATCGTCCCTGCGTCGGCGTCATGCTGGTCAACGCGCAAGGCCTCGTGTTCGTCGGGCGCCGGCGCAACAAGCGCCAGCCCGAGCATGTCGCGCCGGGTCACGAATGGCAGATGCCGCAGGGCGGCATCGACCCGGGCGAGCAACCCTATGCGGCGGCGCTGCGCGAATTGCGCGAGGAGACGAACGTGCGTTCGGTCGAGTTCATCGCCGAGGCGCCGGACTGGTATTCCTACGACCTGCCGCAGGACGTCGCGAAGAAAGCATGGCGCGGCGGTTATCGCGGCCAGACGCAGAAATGGTTCGCGCTGCGCTTCACCGGCACAGACAGCGAGATCGACATTCACGATCCCGGCCCCGGCCACAAGCCGGAATTCGACGCCTGGCGATGGGAAGACATTTCGCGCCTGCCGGAGATGATCATTCCCTTCAAGCGGCAGGTCTACGAGCAGGTGGTCGCCGCGTTCGCGCCGCTGATCGGCAAGTAGGAGAGGCGATGGCGATCGATCACGTCTCGCTCGCCGTCCGCGATCTCGAAAAGAGCGCCGCCTTCTACCAGGCCGTTCTCGCGCCCCTCGGCCATGCGAAGCTCGTGACGCGCGAACGCACGATCGGCTTCGGCAAGACGCATGCGGAAATCTGGATCAACCTGCGCGAACAGACGCCGCCGCAACCCGCTGATCCCGGCGGACACGTGGCGCTGCGGGCGCGCTCGCCGGAAGCGGTGCAGGCGTTTCATGCGGCGGCCCTCGCCCACGGCGGCGCCGACGACGGCGCGCCGGGCCGACGCCCCTATGGCGCCGGCCCGAACGTCTATTACGCCGCCTTCGTGCGCGACCCCGACGGCAACCGGCTGGAGGCCGTGACGTTTCTGGCGCCCTGAGACGCCTGTCATCCCGGA
This sequence comes from Rhodoblastus sp., assembly GCA_039808645.1. GTDB lineage: Bacteria > Pseudomonadota > Alphaproteobacteria > Rhizobiales > Beijerinckiaceae > JAJXWB01. Next base: position 15,381 of record JBDHTL010000028.1, read on the forward strand.
CGACGGCGAGGCCGTCGATCCGGGATCCAGTGTCCATCATCGTCGCTGGTTCCCGGCTCTACGCTTCGCTTCGGCCGGGATGACAGATCGGGCGGATTTCCCGCCCGTCTCACGCAACCTGCGCCGCCGGGGACCGCTTCAAGCCGATCGCCTGGCCCGCGGCGATGGCCGCGACCACGGTCGCCTGCGCGACGATGGCGGCGATCCCGAGTTGTGTCGGCGCGGTCTGTGTCAGCGTCGCGAGGCTTTCGACCACCCACAGGGCGTTGCCGGCGACGACGAACCAGACCAGGCCGCGCGGCAGCATGGCCCAGAGGCCGAGCGAGCCGACGACCAGCGCATAGGGCATGAGGAACACGCCGGCGCCGAGCACGAGCGCGTGCGGCAGGCCGAAAGCGGCCGCGAGCGGCGCGGCGCCGGCGGCCAGCGCGATTCCGGACGCGCCGCTGAAAGCGGCGTCGACGATCAGGACATTGCGCAACAGGGGGGACGAGACGATGAAACGCATCGGGCTTTTCCTTCCATGCCGCCGTGGCGGCGGCGTGGAAAAATGCTGGTCCCGAAACCGCGGCCCGTCGATTACGCCAGAGGTAATTGGACGCGCACGCCAACGCGCTAGACTGCGCGCATGGGACACCATCGACCCGCAGGCGAATATTTGCGCCAATGGCGGCAGCGCCGCCGCATGAGCCAGCTCGATCTCGCGCTCGAAGCCGAGATTTCCGCGCGCCATCTGAGCTTTGTCGAGACCGGCCGCGCGCAGCCCTCGCGCGACATGATCGTGCATCTCGCCGAGACGCTGGCGGTGCCGTTGCGCGAGCGCAACGCCATCCTGCTGGCCGCGGGCTTTGCGCCGCTCTATGCCGAACGGCCGCTCGACGATCCCGCGCTCGCCGCCGCGCGTGCGGCGGTCGACGCGGTTCTGCAGGGCTGCGCGCCCTTCCCGGCGCTCGCGGTCGACCGGCGCTGGAACATCGTCGCCTTCAATGCGGGCGTCTCGGCCTTTCTCGAGGGCGTCGCGCCCGAACTGCTCGCCGCGCCCAACGCCATGCGGCTGGCGCTGCATCCGCGCGCGCTGGCGCCGCGCATCCTGAATTTCGGCGAATGGCGCGCGCATCTTCTCGCGCGGGTGCGCCAGCAAATCGCGGCGAGCGGCGACGCGGGGCTGGAGCAATTGCTCGGCGAATTGCTCGGCTACGCCTATCCGGAAACCATCGACCTGACGCCACACGAGCATGACGCGGGCGGCGATCCCGCCATCGTCGTGCCGCTGCGCCTCGGCGACGGCGCGAGGCGCCTGTCGTTCATCTCCACCATCACCGTGTTCGGCACGCCGGTCGACGTGACGCTGTCGGAAATGGCGATCGAGACGTTCTTTCCGGCCGACGCCGCGACATCGGATTATTTGCGCGCGAAGTAGGCGTCATTGCGAGTGGTGAGACGACGAAGCAATCCATCCAACAAACGAGTCTCGGCGATGGATTGCTTCGTCGCGCTTCGCGCTCCTCGGTCGCCGGCCGCAAAGCCCCGCGCGACAAGCGCGGCAGCGAGCGCATCGCTCATGCGGTCGAGTTCGGCGCAGGTCAGCGCGCGATCGAAATAGACGATGGCCGGCTTGTCGGCTGCGCGGGCGACGGCGGCCCCGAAGAGAGACAGGGCGTATTGCTCGCATCGGCGCTCGCTTCCGAGATCCGACATGCTCCCTATCAACCGCCCGGCGGCACTTGCGGCCGCTTCGCTTCCCGGCGCAAGCGAACATAGATATGAATCATAACAAATATCGGGAGGCCGGCAAAAGCGTGTTTGCGCGCTCAGGCGCCCCCGAGTTCCCTTAGCCGCGCGGCGACGGGCGGCGGCGGCTCGACCGCGCGGCCGTCGTCGACAGAGACGAAGACGATGGCGAGCCTGGCCGCGAGGCGCGGGCCGCCGTCCACCGCGCCGTCGATGTCGATGCGCAGCGAGGTGCGGCCGACCCTGACCAGCGTCAGCGCGAGATCGAGCTTGTCGCCGATGCGGCAGGGCGCGATGAAATCGGCCTCGATGTTGCGCAGCGGAGTCACGACGCCGAAGTCGCGGCGCATCGCCTGGAAGGACGCGCCGATGCAATCGTCGAAGAAGTCCTCGACCACGCCATTGAACATGTCGAAATAATGCGGGTAATAGACGATCCCCGCCGGATCGGTATGGCCGAACCGGATTTTTCGCGTGACGGCGAAAGTTGGCGCGCGCGGAGCGTCGGACATGGCGAAGGGCCTCGGCGGTTGGCGATGCGCTTCAACTAGCGTCGTCGCCGGCGCCGCCCCTTGAGCGGAGTCAAGAGGCCGCCAGTTCGTTGCTCCAGGCTTCCGGCGCAGAAATCGGGATCGACAGCAGCAATTGCCCGAATGTCTTGGCCTGCGTGTCGAGCCTAACCGACGACGTGCCGCCGCCGCCGAGCGAATTGTGCATGAGGAAATTCAGCGCATGCACGCCCGGCAGGTCGAAGCGCTCGACCTCGCCTTTCACGTAATGCGCGAAATAGGCCTTCACGGCGTCGGCGGTCAGGCTCGCGCGGATGACCGGCCAATATTCGGGTTTTCGCGCGATCACGCCGATGTTCGAGCCGTCGCCCTTGTCGCCGGACCGCGCCACCGCAAGCGCGATCAGCGGAACCTCGATGCGACGGCCGGGCGGCGGCGCGCCATCGTTCACGATGGGGTGTGCGACCTTGTCGACATGATCCTTCGGCGGCAGGAAGGGCGCGAACGCAACCTCCGCGCCGTCGATGCGCACCGCGATCTTCACGAAAGCCTTGTCGATCAGGAACGAGAAGAGCCGCACCATCGGCGAGGCGGAGGGGCGCCCGGCGTCGATGCCGCAACGGCCGGTCGTCGTCGCCAGCGCCGTGCCGACGCTTTCCCTGGCGAGCAATTCGCAGGCTTCGGGCCGCGCATGCTGCACGCAGAGCCGCAGCACTACTTCGCGCGGAACAGTGCGGCGCGGATCGGCGCTGCCGCCGTAGAGCGCCTCGTCGCCGATGACATCGACGGCGATGTCGCCGAAGGGCGGCAGGCCCGCCTCCTTCAGCATTCTGCCGACGCGATTGAGCACGGCCTCGGCGACGCGGCGCGCCTTGGCGGGCGCGTCATAGCCCGCGATGACAGAAGACGAGACGAGACGGAAACCGCCGGGATAGGTGGCGGAAACCTTGTAGGTGCGCGTCGGCATGCGGCCCTTCGCGCCTTCGACCCGCACGCGATCCGTGCCGTCCTGAACCATCGTCACGCCGGTGAAGTCGCAGACGACGTCGGGCAGGATGTAGGCCGCGGGATCGCCGATCTCGTAGAGCATCTGCTCGGCGACGGTCAGCGGCGTGACCGCGCCGCCCGTGCCCGGGGGCTTGGCGACAATGAAGGAGCCGTCCGCGAAACATTCCGCGATCGGCCAGCCGACGTCTTCCCAGCCGGCCTCGACGTCGCGCCAGTCGGTGAAATTGCCGCCCGTGACCTGCGCGCCGCATTCCAGCAGATGGCCGCACAGCGCGCCCTGCGCCAGCAGGTCGAAATCCGTCGGCTTCCACTTGAATTCGTGGATGAGCGGCGCGAGCGACACGGCCGAATCCACGCAGCGGCCGGTGAGCACGATGTCGGCGCCGGCGTCGAGCGCGGCGGCGATCGGGAAGGCGCCGAGATAGGCGTTGACGCTCATCAGCTTAGGCGGCAAGGGCGCGCCCGATTGCATCTCCCTGATGTCGAGCCTGCGCAATTCCTCCTCGCGCTCGAGCAGATTGTCGCCTTCGACCGTGCCGATCTTCAGCGTGACGCCCGCCTCTTTCGCGACCTGCTCGAGCGCCTTGCGGCAGGCTTCGAGATTGACGCCGCCGGCATTGGCGATGACCTTGATCTTCTTGTCCGCGATCTTCCTGATGAGTGGCTTCATCACGCCGAAGACGAAATCGTGGGCGTAGCCCTGGTCCTCCTTGCGGCTCTTCAGCTTGGCGAGGATGGCCATCGTCACTTCGGCCAGATAGTCGAAGACGAGATAGTCGATATCGCCCTTGTCGACGAGTTGCGCGGGCGCGGCGTTGCTGTCGCCCCAGTAGCCCGAGGCGCCGCCGATGCGGATGGATTTCTTCGCGTCGCTGGCCATGACGTTCTTCCCCGAAAGATCTCTGGTTAACCCCCATCATACCCGTCTCGCAAAAAATTTGAACCATCCTCAGAATTTCGTAGACTGAGGACCGAAAGGCCATTCTGGCCTCGGGAAACGGGAGTGAAATCAATGGCTGGGCTGCCGGAAGCGCCGGAATTCATCAAGCTGGAACGCAAGGGGCCGGTTCTCTACGTCTGGCTGAACAGGCCGGACGCGCGCAATGCGCTGGTGGCGGGAATGGGCGCAGAATTGCGCCAGACGTTCGCGGCCCTGACCGACATGCACGACGTGCGCGTCGTCGTGCTGCGCGGCGCGGGCGGCACGTTTTGCGCGGGCGGCGACATCAAGGGTTTCAACGCGGCCTCGAAGCCGCTGGCGCCGGGCGAACACGATGCGCTGAAGGAGGCCAACCGCCAGGGCGGCGCGCTGTTCCAATTGATCGACGAGGCGCGACAGGCGACCATCGTCGTCGTCGAAGGCTTTGCGATGGGCGGAGGCTTCGGCATGGCGTGCCTCGGCGACATCACCATCGCCAAGGCCGACGCGCAATTCGCGATGACCGAGACAATGCTCGGCATCGCGCCGGCGCAGATATCGCCCTTCGTCGTGCGGCGCATTGGATTGACGGCCGCGCGGCGTTTCGGCGTCTCCGGCGCAAAACTCAACGGCCATCAGGCGCGCGATGTCGGCATCGCGCATGAAGTGGCTGAAACGTCGGAGGCGCTGGAGGCGCTGATCGACGCGACGATCGCGCAAATTCTGAAATGTGCGCCGGACGCGGTCGCGCTGACCAAGGCGCTGATGCATCGCGTCGCCAAGGGCGGCGAGCCGATGGATTCCCTGCTCGACAGGGCGGCGGAGGCTTTTGTTTCCGCCGTCCGCAGTCCGGAAGGCGCAGAGGGAACGCGCGCCTTTGTCGAGAAGCGGAAGCCTGCGTGGAATATCGGATGGGGGAAGTAGCGCCCCCGCGCCTCATCCTGGGAACCCGGCCGATGACCTGAATCCTCATTCCGAGGAGGCCCGCAGGGCCGTCTCGAAGGATGGCCGCATTTGCCATGCTTCGAGACGCCTGCTGCGCAGGCTCCTCAGCATGAGGGCGCGTGTTGCTGCTACTTTCCGTACACGAACGCCTTGTCGTCGAAATTCGTCTTCGGAATTTCGTCCTTCTCGACCCAGTAGTCCTGGCTGTGCTGCCATTCCGGCTTGTCGAGGCGCTTGGGCAGGAGGTCCATGCCGCGCAGCATGTAGCCGGGATTGAAATTCTCCTGGTCGAGCCACGGCAGGACCGGCAGGCCCTTGTCCTCCGGCCGCAGCGCGACTTCCACGCGATGCGCGCCTTTCGCCTTCATGTGGTTGAGCAGCGCGCAGACGAAATCGGCCACCATGTCGGTGCGCAGGGTCCAGCTCGCGCGGAAATAGCCGAACACCCAGGCTAGGTTGGGAACGCCGGTGAACATCAGGCCGCGGTAGGTGATCGTGTCGTTCCAGTTCAGCTTCTTGCCGTCGATCTCGAAGGCGATGTCGCCCATCATGCAGAGGTTGAAGCCCGTCGCGGTCACGATGATGTCGGCTTCGAGCTCCTTGCCCGATTTGAGCAGCACGCCCTTCCTGGTGAAGCGGTCGATCTCGTCGGTGACGACGCTCGCCTTGCCCGACGCGATGCCCTTGAACAGATCGCCGTCCGGCACGAAGGCGATGCGCTGGCGCCAGGGCCGATAGGACGGCGTGAAATGCTTGTCGATGTCGTAATCGGGACCGAGATAGGCGCGCACTGCGCCGAGCAATTCCTTCTTCACCGCCTCCGTCTCTTCGAGGCAGCGGCGCGTGAACTCGGCCTGCGTGTAGAGGATCTGCCTGCGCACGATCTCGTGAATCCACGTCTCGTCGATCTGCAGCTTGCGCAATTGCTCGGCGATTTCGATCGCGTTGCGGCCGGGAATGAAATAGGTCGGCGAACGCTGCAGCATCGTCACATGCGCGGCGTCGGGCGCCATCGCCGGGATGACGGTCGCCGCCGTCGCGCCGGAGCCGATGACGAGCACCTGCTTGCCCTTGTAGTCGAGATCGGCCGGCCAGGTCTGCGGATGGACGAGACGGCCCTCGTATTTTTCCATGTCCTTCCAGTGCGGCGTGTAGCCCTCGGAATGGCGGTAATAGCCCTGGCACATCCACAGGAAGTTGCAGGTGAAGGTCAGCCTTTCGCCGGTGTCGAGACGCTCGGCGTCGATCGTCCATCTGTTGTTGGCGCTCGACCAGCTGGCGTTGTGAATCTTGTGGCGATAGCGGATATGCGGGGCAAGATCGTTTTCCTCGATCACCTCGCCCATGTATTTCAGAATCTCTTCGGCGGTCGCGATCGGCTTGCCGACCCACGGCTTGAAGCGATAGCCGAACGTGTGGAGATCGCTGTCGGAGCGGATTCCCGGATACTTGTGCGTGGTCCAGGTGCCGCCGAATGTTTCCTGCGTCTCCAGCACGACGAAGCTCGTGCCCGGGCATTGATGGACGAGGTGATAGGCGGAGCCGACGCCGGAAATCCCCGCGCCGACGATGAGCACGTCGAAATGTTCCGATCTGGCGCCGGACCGCGCCGCCGGTCGCTCGAGTGTCGCTGTCGTGTTCATTGGCCTGCCCTGACGTTTCCCTGTCGCAGCGTTCGAGCGCGCGACGTTTCATGCATCGAGAATGCAGGGCGCAGGCCGGTTCGGCAAGCGGGCGGAGGTTCCGAGCAGCGAAATCGACGCGCCGCGTTCAGCGGCCGACGCTCACATAGGTGAAGCCGAGACGCTCCATCTCCTCCGGCCGGTAGACGTTGCGGAGATCGACGACGACGGGAGATTTCAGCAATGCCTTGACCTTGGCGAGATCGAGCGCGCGGAAAGCGTCCCATTCGGTCACCAGAGCGAGCGCATCGGCCCCTTCGATGGCCGCATAGGCGCTCTGCGCAAATTCGACATTGTCGAGCACGGCTTTCGCCTGGGCCATCCCCTCGGGATCGTAGGCGCGGATCCTGGCGCCATTGTCCTGCAAAGCGGGAATGATCATCAGCGAGGGCGCGTCGCGCATGTCGTCGGTGTTCGGCTTGAAGGTCAGGCCGAGCATCGCGATCGTCTTGCCGCGCACCGAACCGCCACAGGCCGCGATCACCTTGCGCGCCATGGCGCGCTTGCGCTGGTCGTTGATGGCGACGACGGTCTCGACGATGCGCAGCGGGCTGCCGGAATCGTGGCCGGTCTTGACGAGAGCCAGCGTATCCTTGGGAAAGCACGAGCCGCCGTAGCCGGGTCCGGCGTGCAGGAACTTGCGACCGATGCGATTGTCGAGGCCGATGCCGCGCGCGACGTCCTGCACGTTCGCGCCGGTCGCCTCGCAGAGATCGGCGATTTCGTTGATGAAGGTGATCTTGGTCGCCAGAAAGGCGTTGGCTGCGTATTTGGTCAGTTCCGCGGTGCGCCGCGCCATGAACAGGATCGGCTGGTTGTTGAGATAGAGCGGCCGGTAGGCCTCCTGCATCACTTCGCGGGCGCGCGGATCGTCCGCGCCGATGACGATGCGGTCCGGGTGCTTGAAATCGGAAATTGCCGCGCCTTCGCGCAGGAATTCCGGATTGGAAACGACCTGGATGTGCGAATCCGGCCTGATTTCACGCACGATCCGCTCGACCTCGTCGCCGGTGCCGACGGGAACGGTCGACTTGGTGACGATCACCGCGTCGTCGGCCGCATGCGCGGCGATCTCCTTCGCCGCGGCGTAGACGTAGGACAGATCGGCATAGCCGTCGCCGCGCCGCGAGGGCGTGCCGACGGCGATGAAGATCGCTTTCGCGCCTTCCACGCCCTTCGCCAGATCGGTGGCGAAGGCGAGGCGGCCTTCGCGCACGTTCTTGTCGACGATCTCCTTGAGGCCCGGCTCGTAGATCGGCATGTGGCCGGCTTCGAGCTGCACGATCTTGGCCGCGTCCTTGTCGATGCAGACGACGTCGTGCCCGAAGTCGGCGAAACACACGCCGGACACCAGGCCGACATAACCCGAACCGATCATCGCAATGCGCATCAGGCGGCGCTCCGGACGTTTCCCAACCGAGCGCCTGCCTAGCTTCTTTGAAGCATGGGCGCAACGCGCGGCGGCGCGCGCGCCCTGCGCCCGTGATAGTCTCCGCGACGCATCGGGACTTCGGGCCCGCCGGCAAACGGAGGGGCCGTCGATTCCGCGCCAGCCTGACATAACGTTCGATCACGCGCCCGACGCGCTTGCGCGCCTCGTGGAGATGCACGCCCGCTATTACGCGCGCGAATGGGGCTTCGGCCCGTTCTTCGAGGCGCGCGTCGCGCGCGAGGCGGCCGAATTCGCCGCCGCCCTGCCCCGCGCGGATTCGCGGCTGTGGGTCGCGCGGGCCGTCGGTCGCGTGGTCGGAACGATCGCCATAGACGGCCGGCATGCCGCCTGCGACGGCGCCCATCTGCGCTGGTTCATCCTCGACGATTCGTCGCGCGGCGCCGGAACCGGCGCGGCGCTGCTCGATACGGCCCTCGTCTTCTGCCGCGCGCAGCGTTTTGCGCGCGTCCATCTCTCGACCTTCGCGGGGCTCGACGCGGCGCGGCGGCTTTACGAATCGCGCGGCTTCCGGCTCGCCGAAGAACAGGAGGCCGAAAGCTGGGGCGCGCGCGTGCGCGAGCAGCGCTTCGTGCTGGATCTCGCGCCGGGCCTTCCTGCGACATGAGCGCGACGATCCGCGACCGCGCGGCCTTCATTCGCGCCAACACGCGCCTGCTCGCCGTCCCGCATGCGCCGGAGATCGCGCTGCAGCTTGCCGACGAGGCGACGGCGCTCTGGCAGAAGACCGAGGACGAACTCGGCGAAATCGGCCTGCCGCCGCCGTTCTGGGCCTTCGCCTGGGCCGGCGGACAGGCGCTCGCCCGCTACATCCTCGATCATCCCGGCGCCGTCGCCGGCAGGCGCGTGCTGGATTTCGCGTCGGGCTCCGGGCTCGTCGCCATAGCGGCGGCGAAGGCCGGCGCGCGCCGGGTTGAGGCGAGCGAGATCGACGCGTTCGCCGCGGAGGCGATCGCGATCAACGCGGCGGCGAACGGCGTGTCGGTCGCCGCACGGCTCGGCGACATCGTCGACGCGGACGAAGGCTGGGACGTGGTCCTGGCGGGCGACGTCTCCTACGAGCGCGACATGGCGCGGCGCGTGACCGACTGGCTGGAACGCCTTGCCGGGCGCGGCGCGACGGTTCTGGTCGGCGATCCCGGCCGCTCGTATCTCGCGCGGGAAAGGCTGGCGCCCGTCGCCGAATATCGCGTGCCGGTGACCCGCGCGCTGGAGGACGCCGAGATCAAGAAGACCCAGGTCTGGCGCTTCCGCAGCGCCCCGCGCGCGATCTGAAGAGCGAGCCCGGCCGCTGTCGCGCGCCTGTCATAGCGCCATGCTCCTCTCGCCGCGCCGGGGCCCGAGACTTGCATGGCCCGATTCGCAGTTCGACAGCCGGAGCCCTCCATGAGCGCAATAGAAGACAAGGTTCGCCGCCGCCTCGCGCCCTTCGTCGTCGAAGGAAAGATCGGCTCGCCCCGGTTTTCGGCGGCAAATGCGACGCGGCTGACGGTCAACGTGCAGCTCAAGCCGCCGCGCGAACGGGCGCGGGAGGTCGAGACCGCCCTTCAGGCGGCCGTCCAGGACCTCGGCGCCGACGCCCATCTCGTGATCACCGGCGCCTGATCTGCAGGCGCCGCGCGCCCGGGCGTTTCAGAGACGCAGGCGCTATGATCCGTCCGGACCTTCCGGACGGATTCGCCAATGGACTATCCGATCAGGCCCGGCGAGATCGCCGGGACTTTGCCCGAGGCTTTCGACGCCGGGCTCTATTTCATCGGACGCATCCGAACGCCGTGGACGAACCGCCGCGATTGTCCGCGGCGCGGCGCGCCGGACGGGCCGATCTGCCGGATCGAGATCGACGCGCGCTGGCGGCCGGCGCTGGCCGGGCTCGAAGAACGGGACATGATCCAGATCCTCTATTTCATGCACCTCGCCCGCCGCGACCTGCTCCTGCAGGCGCCGAGGGGGCGCGAGGGCGCGGTCGGAACTTTCGCGCTGCGCTCCCCGGTCCGGCCCAATCCGATCGCCTCCTCGGTCGTCAAGCTGGAGGCGATCGACGCGGGCGCGCTGCTCGTGCGCGGCCTCGACTGCGTCGACGGCACGCCGCTGATCGACGTCAAGCCGCATTTCGCGGGCTGAGCCCGGCGGCCGGATTGCGGCCGCAGATCAGGCCTGCATGGCGCGCCGTTCCATTTTGACCCGGCCGTCAGCATCTTGTTAACCATTGGGCGTGACCATGGAGCCATGATGCTGAGCAGGCTCAAGAGCTTTTTCGACGAGTTGACCGGGGGAGGCCAGACGGAGGCCTTCGCGCCCGACGACTATCGCATCGCGGCCGCCGCCGTTCTCGTCCACATGGCCAATGCCGACGGCCATGTCGCGCCGCAGGAGCAGCGCCGCCTGCGCAGGATTCTCGCGGAACGCTTCGAGCTCGACGCCTCCGCCGCGCGCGACCTGATGCGCCGGGCCGAGCAGAGCGAGCGCGAGGCGATCGACCTCTACCAGTTCACCAGCGTCCTCAAGCGCTCGCTGGATGAGCCGGGGCGGCGGGCGGTGGTGGAGCTACTGTGGGAGGTCGCCTATGCCGACGGCAGGGCGGACGAGATCGAGGAAAACACGGTCTGGCGCGTCGCGGAGCTTCTCGGCGTGGCCGCGCGCGACCGGATGCTGCTGAAGCGGAAGGCCGAAAGAGGCGGCGCCGAGCCGATGCCCGACAACCCCTGGGACGACGAGGGGAGCGGCATATGAGCGGGCCGCGCAAGATCGCGCTGATCACCGGCGCATCGGAAGGGCTCGGCGTCGAATTCGCGCAACTTTTCGCCGAACGCGGCCACAACCTGGCGCTGGTCGCCCGGCGCGGCGACCGGCTGGAAGCGCTGGCCGACGACATCGCCGCCAGGACCGCGACATCGGGCCGGCCCCGCCCGATCGTCGTGGCGCTCGATCTGGCGACGCCGGACGCTCCGGCCACTCTGGCGACGGCGCTCGGCCGGGCCGGCGCCAGCGTCGAATATCTGGTCAACAATGCGGGCTACGGGCTCAACGGGCCGTTCGCGGACCTGCCGATCGGCGATCAGCTCGGCATGATCGACGTGAACGTCCGCGCGCTCACTGCGCTTGCCCATCAATTCCTGCCCGAGCTGAAGGCGGCGCGCGGCGGCATGCTCAACGTCGCCTCGATCGCGGCCCTGGCGCCGGGGCCGGGCATGGCGGTCTACTATGCCTCCAAGGCGTTCGTTCTGTCGCTGTCCGAGGCTCTGGCCGAGGAATTGCGGGCGAGCGGCGTGCGGGTGAGCGCGCTCTGCCCGGGGCCGGTCGTCACCGGCTTCCAGCAGCGCGCCGGCATGGACGCCGCGGCGTTTTCCGCCCCGCCCGGGGCCGCCAGCGCCCGCGCGACGGTGGTCGCCGCCTATGACGGGCTGATGGCCGGGCGGCGCGTCGTGACGCCGGGCCTCGTCAATCAGGCGCTGGCCGCCGGGCTGGCATGGATCCCGCATTCGCTGACCTTGCCGCAACTAGCCGCCCGCCAGGCCAAACGGACAGGCGGGACCGGAAAATGAACACAAAGGCTTGCATAAGAGCGACAGTCGACGGAAACGGAAGCCCATGACCTCGAACCCGAACCCGCGTCGCGTTCTCATCGTGCTGCACCAGGAGCATTCCACGCCCGGCAGGATCGGCCGCCTGCTGGTCGGACAGGGCTGCGAACTGGACATCCGCCGTCCGCGCTTCGGCGACCCGCTGCCCGAGACGATGGAGGCGCATGCCGGCGCGATCATCTTCGGCGGTCCGATGAGCGCCAACGACCCCGACGAGTGGATGTCGCGCGAGACCGAATGGATCGGCACGCCGCTGAAGGAAAGGAAGCCCTTCCTCGGCGTCTGCCTCGGCGGCCAGATGCTGGCCCGGCATCTGAGCCACCGCGTGTTCAACAAGTCCTGCGGCTCGGCGGAGATCGGCTATTACCCGATCCGGCCGACCGAGGCGGGCGACGCCTCCTTCGGCGGGCGCATGCCGCGCACGGTCTATCAGTGGCACCGCGAGGGCTTCGACCTGCCCAGGGGCGCGACGCTGCTCGCGGAGGGCGACCTGTTCCCCACGCAGGCCTTCCAGTACGGGCCGAACGCCGTCGCGCTGCAATTCCACCCGGAAGTGACCTACGCCATGATGTGCCGCTGGACGACGCGCGCCTACGAACGGATGCAGTCGCCCAACGCCCAGCAGCCGCACGAGCATCTGGCGGGCTGGTTCCAGCACGACCGCACGGTCGCGCTTTGGCTCGACGCCTTCCTGCGCAACTGGCTGGCGAGCGGCGAGGCCAGGAAGCGGCCCGTCGCCGACGCATCCTGGGGCGCCGCGGCCATGCCGATGGCGGCCGCCTCGGCCTGAGGCGGACCGCGCGCCTTCGGGCTCGCCGGATCGGAATGCGCGCCCGAAGGCGCGCGGCCCGAACTCAATCCGCCATCACGAGCGTCCAGAACACCTTGTATTTCGCGCCGGGCGCGTAGGCCGTGGCGATGCCCATGCGTCTCATGCCCTTCGCCAGCATGTTGGCGTTGTGCGGCGGGGAATCGCGCCAGCCTGAAAAGGCTTCAGCGAGGGTATGGTAGCCCGCCGAGACATTCTCGACGGCGATGTTCCCGCCATAGCCGGCCGCGTTCAGGCGCTGCGTCAGCGAGCCGTGCGCGTCGTGGCTGATCCTGCCGTCGGCGGCCATCGCGCGCGCCTGCGCTTCGGCGACGCGTTGCAGGCCGGGATCGACGACGAGCGGGCCGAGCCCCTTGTTCGAGCGGTAGAGGGAGATCATTCCGCGCGCGGCCTCCGCGTCGACGACCGCGCCAGGCGCGGCCAGCGACCGGTACATGCTCGGCTCCTGCGAGGCTTGCGGAACCGGCGTCGGCGCCTCGGCGCAGGCCGACAGCGCGAGCGCGACGAGCGGCGCGAGGCGCCGGGCGGCTATGATCGTGAAATGGCTCATGGAAGGTCGATAGCGGCGCGCGCCTAAGACGAGGTGAAGATCAGCCGCGCTCGAGGCGGACCGACCGGGCGATGGTCTCGGCCACGTCGCCCTGCAGCGCGACCTGCGTGACGCCGGGCGCGCCGGCGATGGAGACGCCCGCCTCCTTCAGGGCGGCGAAGATCGCATAGTGCAATTCGCTCTTGGTGCGGCCTGACGTTTCCACGTCGTCGACGAAACAGACGAGCTCGAACTTGAGGCCCGCCGGATCCATCGCGACGAAGAGCGTCGCCGGCGCGGGAATCTTCGCGACCTTTTCGTTTTCCTTGGCCGCGCCGGTCATGATCTCGCGCACCTTCTCGGGATCGACGCCGACGTTTAGCGTGACCGGGATCCTCACCCGCGCGACGCGATCGTTGCGCACCCAGTTCTTCACGACGCCGGTGATGAGATTCGAGTTCGGCACGATCATGGTGGCGCGGTCGAAAGTCTCGATCTCGGTCGCGCGCACGTTGATCTTGCGCACGTAGCCCTGCTCGTCGCCGAGCACGACGAGATCGCCGACGCGGATCGAGCGTTCCCACAGGACGATGATGCCGGAGACGAAATTGTTGAAGATCGATTGCAGGCCGAAGCCGATGCCGACCGACAGCGCGCCGGCGACGATGGCGAGCTTGTCGAGGCCGAGCCCGACCTGCGCGAGCGCGACCGAGACCGAGAAGATCAGACCGACGTAGCCGACGCTGGTGCGGATGGAATTGCGCAGGCCGGCGTCGAGATTGGTCGCCGGCATCAGCCGGTTGTCGAGCCAGTTCTGGAGGCCGCGCGTCGCGATATAGCCGACCGCAAACAGCGTCAGCGCCCCGACCAGGGCCGAGGGCGAAATCGTCACGCCGCCGATCGTGAAGCCGAAGAAGGCGTTGCGCAGGCCGCCCAGCACGTCGTCCGATTGCAGCCCCCAGGGCAGGACGATCGCGGCGAAGCCGAAGCCGAACAGCATGATATTGGCGAGGCCGGACAGAACGATGCCGATCTGCGCGACACCTTCGCGCCGCAGGCCCACGCCGCCCATGAGCGTGCGGCCGAAAGGCGTCGTCGGCTGGAACGTCGCCTCCAGGCCGGCCGTGCACAAGGGCGTGAGAATGCACAGCGCGCCGACGACGCCGACCACCCACACGAATTGCGTCATGAGGAAGCCGGCCGCCGGTATGAAGCCGAACAGCGCGGCGAAGCTCATCGCGACGATGGCCGTCCAGGCGGCGAGCCGCGCGAGCCCGATCCAGCGCGGACGCGCCACGACGCGCGGACCGAGGCATTCCTCGTCCTCGTCATCCTCGCCGAGGCCGTAGATCGCGCCGGCGGTGACGACGGCGAAGACGACCGCGCCCAGCCCCTGCGTCGCCGCCGTGACCGGCAAGGCGGCGGCCGAAATGTCGATCAACGCCTGCAGCACGCTGACCGCCGCGACGATCGCCGCCTGCGCGATCGCCAGCCGCGTCAGGCGTTCGGCGATCGTGTCGTCGACTTCCATCAGGCGCCAGTTCGGCCGCGTCGGCGCGAACAGGCCGCGCGCAATGCCGGCGATGGCGGCGACGAAGCCGACGGCCTCGATCAGATCGCGCTTGAGCGGCGCGATCCGCGCGCTCATCAGGTCGAACGCGTCGAGCAGTAGAAACAGGACGGCGACGGTGAAGATCGGCGGGGCCGCGACGACGATCGCCGTCCACAGGGCGCCGACCGCCTTGCGGAAACGGTCGGGCTCGGCGACGGTCGGTTCGCGCGACAGGATGCGGCGGGCGAGCCGGTAGACCGCCAGGTTGAGGAAACCGACGACGCCGAGCAGCGCGAAGAACAGGACCGCGCGCCAGCCCTCGAGCTTTTCGACGGCGTTGCCGAAAAAGTCCCGCGCGATGAACGTCAGGGCGCGCGCGTCGGCCGGAACGTCGGCGGCGGCGCTCGTCCAGAGCGTCGGCGAGAGCAGGCTGTAGGAGCGCTGCATCAGCGTGCCGACGAAAAGCGCGCGCCGGCGCGAGACGATGCGCGCATTGGTCTGGTCGATCTGCAGGGCGAGCAATTGCGCGCGCTTGAGCAGTTCCTCGGCGCGGGCATAGCGCTTCTGCTGCTCCTCGCGGTCACGCGTGACGTCCGCGCCTTCCGGCGGCGCCTTGGCGTCCGGCTTGGGGCCGAGCTTGTCGAGACGGTCCTTGGCGTCCGCGAGCCGAGGACCGAGGGTCTCGATCGCCTGCCGCAGCTGGTCGGCGGCCGGCCCGAGCGAATCCTTCAGATTGGCGAGCGCCAGGTCGTCGAGCGAATCGCGGCGCAGCGCGGCCGTGACCTGGTCGAGACGGCTCTTCGCCTGGTCGATAAGTTCCGAGGCGCGCACGCGCGGCGTCTCGCCGGCCGCCGGCGCGGGCTCCGGAGAGGCGGACGCCGGAGACGCGGGCGCGGGCTGGGCCGGCGGGGGCTGGGCGGG
>JBDHTL010000029.1:0-31024 GCA_039808645.1 Rhodoblastus sp.
CCAGCCGCAGGCCCGTCCGGCCCAGCCGGCCGTCGGCCACGCCGAATACGCCAAGCGTCCGGCGACGCAGCCCGCCCGCGCGGCCGGCGCCGACGCCTACGGCCGGGTTGCCCCGGCGCGCCCGTCCGAGGAAGAGCAACTGGAGATCCCGGCCTTCCTGCGCCGGCAATCGTCCTGAAACAAGCGGCGCCGGGCGGGTTCCGTCCGGCGCCGTCTCTTGTCCAACCCGATGATCCGGATGAATAAATTTTCCCGGCGCGGCTTTAACATTCTTTCACAATCCGTGATTTGGCTGACGCTTCCGTCACGGCTAGCTTCCGGCCCGTCCGGCGGAACGAATTTCCGCCCTCCTGTGTCGAGACGCAGCGTTCGAGCGCGTTCGGCGCGTTGCGTCGCAAACCCCGACGGACTGGAAGCTGGATGGCTCGCCTGGAAGCTGCACATCGACTGAAAGCGAGCCCGGCGCGCGCCTCCGGCCGGCAATTGCAAACCACTGTTGCGTCCTGCGTCGCCCTCGAGGGCGTCGGCGTGCATTCCGGCAAGCCGGCGCGGATCGTGCTGCATCCGGCCGAGGCCAATGCCGGGATCGTCTTCCTGCGCAGCGACCTGTCCGCCGAGCCGGTCGCGCCAGCGCTGTGGTCGCGGGTCGTCTCCACCGAACTCTGCACCAGCCTCGGGCTCGATCCGCGGCGCGCCGCGGGCGGCCGCGACACGGTCGCCACCGTCGAGCACGCGATGGCCGCGCTGGCCGGCCTGGGCGTCGACAATGCGCTGATCGAGGTCGACGGGCCGGAGGTTCCGGTGCTCGACGGCTCGTCGGCGGCCTTCGTCGCGGCGATCGACGAGGCCGGGCTTGCGACGCAGGCGGCCGAACGCCGGTTCATCGAAATCCTGAAGAGCGTGCGCGTCGAGCGCGGCGCGGCCTTCGCGGAATTGTCGCCCGCAGATTCCGCGCGCGGCGCGCGCGCCGCCGAAGCCGGGCTGACGCTCGACGTCGAGATCGCCTTCGATCATGCCGCCATCGGTCGCCAGCGCAGGGCCCTGCGGCTCGATCCCGCGACCTTCCGCCGCGAACTGGCGCGGGCGCGCACGTTCGGCTTCATCGGCGATATCGAGCGGCTTTGGCGCGCGGGCTTCGCGCTCGGCGCGTCGCTGGAAAACTCCATCGCGATTTCGGAGGCCGGCGTTCTCAATCCGGAAGGCCTGCGCTTCCGCGACGAATTCGTGCGGCACAAGATGCTCGACGCCGTCGGCGACCTCGCGCTCGCGGGCGCGCCGATCCGCGGCCATTTCCGCTCGCGCTGCGGCGGCCATGCGCTGAATCACGCCGTGCTGCAGGCGCTGTTCGCCGATCCGGCGGCCTGGCGCTTCTCGCCCGCGGCGGCGCCCCTGCGCGGCGAGGCGCGGGCCGATATCGGCGCCTATATCGCCTTCGGCGCGCAGCCGGCGCTCGCGCCCGATCGCAGTTGAGGCGCGGCGCCCGCTTTTTCGCCGCCCGCCCTACAGATCGCCACAATCGCGCCGCATGAGGGACGCGCGACAAGTTGGCGTTGCGGGACGTTTTGCGTTATGACGCCCGTGGCTTCGCTCTGCGCACGCCGGTCGCTCTCGATTCGGCTGCGCGGGCGCGTGTCGCGTTCGCGCCGTCGGCGCGCTTGGAATCGCGCTCCGGACACCGGATCGGAGCGTCGGCGTAACGGGGGCGGTGGCGGCCTTCGCGCTTTGTCGAGTTTCGCCGCCGTGAGATGACATGATGCAGAGCCTGGTCCGTTCGATCCTGCAGAAAGCCGCCGGCCTCCGTGGCGTCGCGCTGGTTGCGGCCGCGAGCCTGCCGCTCGCCGGCTGCTCGGGGCTCGACAGCGCGTCGAACCCGCTGAGCAGCTTCTTCGGCGGCGAGAAGTACAAGACCGAGATCCTGCCGGACGTGCCGGCGGACGGCATCTACGACCAGGGCCTCGCCCGTCTCGGCAAGAAGGATTTCTCCGGCGCCGCCAAGAAGTTCGGCGAGCTCGAGAAGCAGTATCCGAATTCCGGCTGGTCGCAGAAGGGCCTGCTGATGCAGACCTATTCCGAATATACCGAGGGCAAGTACGACGAGGCGGTATCGACCGCCAACCGCTACATCGGCCTCTATCCGAACTCGAAGGACGCGCCCTACGTCTATTATCTGGCGGGCATGTCCTACTACAACCAGATCCCCGACGCCGACCGCGACCAGGAGCGCGCGGAAAAGTCCGTCGTGGTGTTCAACCAGCTCATCGAGAAATATCCGAAGTCGGAATACGTCAACGACGCGAAATTCAAGATCCAGGTCGCCAAGGACCAGATCGCCGCGCGCGAGATGAAGGTCGGTCGGTTCTATCTCGAGCAGAGCAATTACACGGCGGCGATCAACCGCTTCCGCGAAGTGATCGGCAAGTACCAGTCGACGCGCCATACCGAGGAGGCGCTGTTCCGCCTGACCGAAGCCTATCTGCGGCTCGGCGTGACCAACGAGGCGCAGACGGCGGCCGCCGTGCTCGGGCACAATTACCCGGACTCGCAATGGTACAAGGACGCGTTCGCACGCTTGCGCGAAGGCGGCCTGGAGCCGAACGAGCAGCGCGATTCGTGGATTTCCAAACTGTTCCGGAAGACCGTCGGCTGATTGTCGAAAGGCGCGCCTGACCCATGCTGGTTCAGCTCGCCATTCGCGACATCGTGCTGATCGACCGGATCGACTTCGATCCGGATCGCGGCCTGACCGTGCTGACCGGAGAGACCGGCGCCGGCAAATCCATCCTTCTCGACGCCTTCACGCTGGCGCTCGGCGGGCGCGGCGACGGCGCGCTGGTGCGCGCGGGCCAGCCGCAGGGCCAGGTGACGGCCGTCTTCGACCTCGCCGCCGACCATCTTGCGCGGCAAATCGCGCAGGCGCAGGACATCGACGTCGACGGCGACCTCATCCTGCGGCGCGTGCAGATGGCCGACGGCCGCACGCGCGCCTTCGTCAACGACCAGGCGGTGAGCGCGCAGGTTCTTCGCGCGATCGGGCGCGCCATCGTCGAAATCCACGGCCAGCACGACGAGCGCGCGCTGACCGACGCCGCCACGCATCGCGCGCTGCTGGACGCTTTCGGCGGGCTGCGGGCGCAGGCCCTGGCCGTGCAGACCGCGCACCGGCGCATGCGCGAGACGGCCGAGGCGCGCGCGGCGGAGGAGGCGCGGCTGGCGAAAGCGCGCGCCGACGCCGATTATCTCGCCCATGCCCATGCCGAATTGTCGAAGCTTGCGCCGGAGGCGGGCGAGGAGGAAAAGCTCGCCACGCATCGCCAGCGCATGATGCAATCGGAAAAGGTCGCGGCCGATCTGCGCGAGGCTTTCGACGCGGTCGGCGGCGAGCATTCGCCGGTCTCCGCGCTGGCGATGGCGCTGCGCCGGCTCGAGCGGCGCCAGCCGCAGGCGCCGGCGCTGATCGATCCGACGCTGGCCGCGCTGTCGAGCGCGCTCGACGGCGTGGAGGCCGCCCGCGCGACGCTCGAGGCGGCGATGGAGGCGGCGGCCTACGATCCGCGCGAACTGGAGCGCACGGAAGAGCGCCTGTTCGCGCTTCGCGCCGCTGCGCGAAAATATCAGGCGAGCGTGGAAGACCTGCCGAGGGTCGCCGCGAAATTCGCCGCCGATCTCGACGCGCTGGCGCAGGGCGAGAGCAAGCTGGCGCGCCTGACGGCCGAGGCCGCCGCCGCGCGCGAAGACTTCGCAGGCAAGGCCGAAGCGCTGTCCAAGGCGCGCAAGGCCACGGCGGCCAAGCTCGACAAGGCTGTCATGGGCGAACTCGCGCCGCTGAAGCTCGAGCGCGCGACGTTCACGACGCATATCGACAGCGACGCGGAGAATGCGAGCGCCGAAGGGATCGACCGCGTCGAGTTCTGGGTCCAGACCAATCCCGGCGCACGGCCGGGGCCGCTGATGAAAGTGGCTTCGGGCGGCGAACTCTCGCGCTTCATGCTGGCGCTGAAAGTCACGCTGGCCGACAAGGGCTCCGCGCCGACGCTCGTCTTCGACGAAATCGACACGGGCGTCGGCGGCGCCGTGGCGGACGCAATCGGGCAACGCCTCGCGCGGCTGGCCTCGCGCGTTCAGGTGCTGGCCGTGACGCACGCGCCGCAGGTGGCGGCGCGCGCCGGAAGACATTTCCGCATCGCCAAGGATGCGATGGACAGGGGCAAGCGCGTGGCGACCTCGGTCGCCGCGCTGGACGAGGCGGAGCGCCGCGAGGAAATCGCGCGCATGCTGTCGGGCGCGAGCATCACCGAAGAAGCGCGCGCGGCGGCGGCGAGGTTGCTCGAAGGGGCGGGTTAGGACCGCGCGCCTTCAGGCTCGCTGTGAAAAAATGCGAGTCTGAAGGCTCGCGGTCCAGGGTTTGGGCGAGACCGCCATTGTCATTCCCGCGAAAGCGGGAATCCAGCGCCGCTGCGATATCCCTTGTCGATCCCCGCGCCACGAAGGCTGTTGCCGACTTCCCTTGAAGTTGCCGACTCGGTCGGACCCTTGCAGGGATGACCGGGCCGGGCCTCCTTCTCGCGTCATGTCCGGCGCGCTACATCTGGCCCATGAAATTCAAGCCCATCGACCAGCTGTCCCCGAAAGTCGCCCGCGCGGAGCATGCTCTGCTCGGCGCCGAGATCGCCGACCACGACCGGCGCTACTACCAGGACGACGCGCCGACGATTTCGGATGCCGATTACGACGCCTTGCGCCGCCGCTACGAGGCGCTGGAGGCGGCCTTTCCCGAATTGCACGAAGCGGGATCGCTGACGAAGAAGGTCGGCGCGGCGCCGAGCCAGAAATTCGCCAAGGTGAAACACGCCGTGCCGATGCTGTCGCTCGGCAACGTGTTTTCCGACGAGGAAGTGCACGAATTCGTTTCTCGCGTACGGCGTTTTCTCGGCTTGAAGGAGGATGCGCCGCTCGCCTTCACCGCGGAGCCGAAGATCGACGGGCTCTCGTGTTCCCTGCGCTACGCGCGCGGCGAACTGGCGACGGCGGCGACGCGCGGCGAC
The DNA here is from genome assembly GCA_039808645.1 of Rhodoblastus sp. Lineage (GTDB taxonomy): Bacteria > Pseudomonadota > Alphaproteobacteria > Rhizobiales > Beijerinckiaceae > JAJXWB01. The sequence goes on from JBDHTL010000029.1 coordinate 5,043, forward strand.
GGATTCGAGGGCGAGGACGTGACGGCCAACGTGCGCACGATCAAGGACGTGCCGCACAGGTTGAAGGGCGATGCGCCCGACGTGCTGGAAGCGCGCGGCGAGGTCTACATGAACCGCGCGGACTTCGCGAAACTGAACGAGCGGCAGGCGGAAGCCGGCAAGATGATCTACGCCAATCCGCGCAATTCGGCGGCGGGCTCGCTGCGCCAGATCGACGCCGGCGTGACGGCGCAGCGGCCGCTGCGCTTCTTCGCTTACGCCTGGGGCGAAGTCTCCGACATGCCGGCGAAGACGCAGTCGGGCATGCTCGACTATCTGCATCAGGCGGGCTTTGCGACGAACAGGCTGACAAAGCTGTGTCATTCCGCTGACGAGATGATTGCGCATTATCGCGCCATCGAGCAGCAGCGGTCCTCTCTCGGCTATGACATCGACGGCGTCGTCTACAAGGTCGACGATCTCGGCTATCAGGAACGTCTCGGCTTCGTTTCCCGCGCGCCCCGCTGGGCGGTGGCCCACAAGTTTCCGGCCGAGCGCGCGACGACCGTGCTGCGCGCGATCGACATCCAGGTGGGGCGCACGGGCGCGCTCACGCCGGTGGCGCGGCTCGATCCTGTCACGGTTGGCGGCGTCGTCGTGCAGAACGCGACGCTGCACAATGCCGACGAGATCGAACGCAAGGACATTCGCGTTGGCGATACGGTGGTGATCCAGCGCGCGGGCGACGTGATTCCGCAGGTCGTCGAAGTCGTGCTGGACAGGCGACCGCCGGGCGGGCTGCCGAAATACGAATTCCCGACGAAATGCCCCCGATGCGATTCCGCCGTCGTGCGGGAAATGGACGATGGCGGCGCCGCCGACGTCGTGCGCCGCTGTTCCGGCGGCCTCGTCTGCCCGGCGCAGGCGGTGGAGCGGCTCAAGCATTTCTGCTCGCGCCTCGCGATGGACATCGAGGGGCTGGGCGACAAGCAGATCGAGCTTTTTTACGAGAAGGGCCTGATCAAGACGCCCGCCGACATCTTCACCTTGCAGAAGCGCAGCGAATCCGGCGCCTTCGACCTTACGCAATGGGAAGGGTTCGGCGAGACGTCGGTGCGCAATCTCTTCGCCTCGATCGAGCAGCGGCGGCGGATCGCGCTCAACCGCTTCATCTTTGCGCTTGGCATCCGTCGCATCGGCGAGACCAATGCGCGACGCCTGGCGCGGCATTTCGGCACGTTCGAGGCCCTGCGCGCTGCGGCCAGCAAGGCGATAGAAGGCTCCGAATCGCGTGAGGAGATCAACAATATCGACGGCGTCGGCGACGTGGTCGCCGAAGCGGTCGCTGATTTCTTTCTCGAAGAGCACAACGAAGCCGCGCTCGACGCGCTTCTGCGCGAGGTCGAGCCGCAGCCGATGGAGGCCGTGACGAACGACAGCCCGGTCGCCGGCAAGACGGTGGTGTTCACGGGCTCGCTCGAACGCCTCACGCGCGACGAGGCGAAGGCGCAGGCGGACCGGTTCGGCGCGAAGGTTTCAGGGTCGGTGTCGAAGAAGACCGATCTCGTCGTCGCCGGTCCCGGCGCGGGTTCCAAGCTGACGAAGGCGCAGGAGCTCGGAATCGAGGTGATCTCGGAAGACGAGTGGTTCCGGCGGACGGGTCAGGGGTGAGGCGCGCCCTTACCTCCCCTTTACGAGGAGGTCGCCATTTGCGCATCCGCGCAAATGGCGGGTGGGGCCCAAACGACCGGATCGAATGCCCGTCCTTGTCGGAGCGGCGCGGTCCCCACCCGTCTCCGCTTCGCGGAGCCGCCCACCGCGCAAAGGGGAGGGAAGGGCGCCCGCAGGTCACCCGATCTTCTTCGTCGCGCCACGCAGCCACTTGCGCGCCGACGGCGAGACCTTGCCCTCCAGTTTCTCCCATACCGCCTTGTGATAGGCGTTCAGCCACGCGATTTCCTCGCGCGTCATCAGCTTCGCGTCGATCAAATTCGTGTCGATCGGCGCAAACGTGATCGTCTCGAAACCGAGCATCTGCCGTTCGGCGCCCGCCATCTTGCGCTCCTCCGCCACGATCAGGTTCTCGATGCGAATGCCGTAGGCGCCTTCGCGGTAGTAGCCGGGCTCGTTGGAGATGATCATGCCGGGTTCGAGCGCGACGCCGCCGAGTTTCGAGATGCGCTGCGGCCCTTCGTGCACGCTCAGGTAGGCGCCGACGCCGTGCCCCGTCCCGTGGTCGAAATCGGCGCCTGCTTCCCACAGGGCGCGGCGGGCGTAGACGTCGATCTGCGCGCCGGTCGTCCCGCGCGGGAAGACGGCGGCGGCGATCGCGATATGGCCCTTCAGCACGCGCGTGTACTTGTCGCGCATGTCGCGGGACGGCTTGCCGACGATCGTCGTGCGCGTGATGTCGGTCGTGCCGTCGACATATTGGGCGCCGGAATCGACGAGATAGATGCCCTTGCCGATCCGCGCGTCGCTCGCCTCGGTCACGCGATAGTGCGGCAGGGCTGCATGCGCGCCGAAAGCGGAGATCGTGCCGAAGGAGATTTCCTTCAGCCGGCCGGTGGCGCGACGGAAGCTTTCCAGCGCCTGCGCGGCGCCGATTTCCGTCAGCCTGCCCTTCGGCGCCTCTGCCGCAAACCACGCCAGGAATTCGACCACGGCCGCGCCGTCGCGAATGTGGGCGGCGCGCGAGCCCCGCAATTCCGCCGCGTTCTTCCGCGCCTTCATCAGCGCCGTCGGATCGGCGCCGAGGTCGGCTGCGCCGCCATGTGCGCGGTAGAGCGCGACGAGCTTTTCCGGCGCGGTCGCCGAGTCGAACGACAGCCGCTTCTTCTCGCGCGCGAGATGTTCGAGATCGGCGGCGAGCGCCCCGGGATCGCGCACGTCGGCCAGATCCTCCAGCGCGGCGCGCACGCTGTTGGACAATTTTGCGCCTGCGACATAGAGCGTCGCACGTTTCTCGCGCGAGATCAGGGCCCAGGAGAGCGGCAGCGGCGTATGCGCTACATCGCCGCCGCGGATGTTGAACGCCCAGGCGACCGCGTGCGGGTCGCTAAGCACGAGGCCGTCGGCCTTGCCGAGGCTCTGCGCGATCCGGGCCAGCTTCTTCGCCGCGCTTTCGCCGGCGAGCTTTTCCGGGTGCAGGATGACGGGCGCGCAGGGCGCCGGCGGCCGGTCGGTCCAGATCGCGTCGATCGGATTGGATTCGACCGCCACGAGCGTCGCGCCGGCTTCGTCTGCGCCCGTGCGCAGCGCCTCGACGGCCGCCGGCGTGTGCAGCCAGGGATCGTAGCCGATCGCGGCGGCCTTCGGCGCTTCGCGCGAAATCCAGCGCGCGGGCGGATCGGAGACGAGATCGCAGATCGCAAACAGCTTGCCGTCGACCTGTTCGCGCGCCTGGATCGTGTAGCGGCCGTCGACGAACAGCGCCGCCTTGTCCGCGAGCACGACCGCCGCGCCGGCCGACCCGGTGAAGCCGGTCAGCCACGCGAGGCGTTCGGCGCCCGGCGGCACATATTCGTTCTGGTGCTCGTCGGCGCGCGGAACGACGAAGCCGTCGAGCCCGCGCCGCTGCAACTCCGTGCGCAGGGCGGCCAGCCGGGGGGCGGCGCGGGCGGGGTCGGAGGTATCGGAAAAAGACTGGAACAGCGATTCGAAGCGGGGCGTCGTCATGCGCGGAGCCTAGAGGGCGTGCGCCGGGATCGCCAGCCTTTCGGCCTGAACGCGCCGAGCCGCTTCTCCGTCTGCTTCTTCGGCCCCCGCTCGAAGGCCGGCGATCCCGGCTCGCCAGCCATGCGAATTGTGCAGTGCAATATCAATAGTTCGGACACGATTGCTGACCTATATTGCGGGCAACGGCGATAAGCCGAGTCGGAGCGTTCTAGAGCTTCGAATCGATCGGTTCCCGAGGGGATCGACGGGTGGATACGTCAGGGGCTCTCTCGAACGAAGGAGCCGAACCATGGCGACGATGATCATTCCCTCCCGGGCCTACGGCGCGCGCGCCAAGCGCTCGCAGCCGCGCGGCCTCGTGACCCGCTTTCTCGACGCGATGAAGGCCGCGCGCCAGCACGAGGTCGACGAGATCGCAGCCCGCTATGCGGCCGGCCGCTGGTCGGACTCGGCCGAGCGCGAGCTCAACGAGAAGCTGATCCGATCGGACATGAACCGGCTGTTCTGAGCAGGACGCCGGTCCATCATCGCAGGCGCGACGGACGTCCGCCGCAGCGGATTTCCTGAAGGCGAAGCAATCCGCCCGGAAGCCGGGGAAGCTTCCGGGACGGATCGCCTGGGGCTTCGCGCCTCGCGATGACGCGCAGGATTCACGAACTCAGATCGAACAGCGGCCGGGCGGCGACGCCGCCCGGCCTGAGGACGAGCGTGGCCCAGCCGTCGAGATCGCCGCGGACGACGAGCGCGAAGCCTTGCGCCGCATAGGCGGACAGCACGCCCGAGACGTCGCGCGCGAGCAGGCCGGAGAGCACGAGTTCGGCGTCATGGGCGGCCACGGCGGCGATCTGCGGCGCCATCAGCCGCAGCGGTTTCGCCAGAATATTGGCGAAGATCAGATCGTAGGGCGCGCCCTGCCGCAGCGCCGGGTGCATGGTCCCGCGCGCGGTGACCGGCCGCACCCACGGCGAGGCGCCGTTCAGCCGCGCGTTGGCGGCGGCGGCCCCGGTCGAGACCGGGTCGATGTCGCCCGCCGCGACCGGCTTGCGCCACAGGCGCGCGGCGGCGATGGCGAGCACGCCCGTGCCCGTGCCGATGTCGAGAATGCGCTGCGGGCGGCGGCGCCTGGAAATGGCGTGCAGCGCCTTCAGGCAGCCGAGCGTGGTGCCGTGGTGACCGGTGCCGAAGGCGAGCGCCGCTTCGATCTCGAGCCCGATGTCGTTGACGCGCGGCGCGCCGCGGTCGTGCGAGCCATGCACGAGAAAGCGGCCGGCGCGCACGGGCGCGAGGCCCTCGAGCGAGGCGGCGACCCAGTCCTGCTCGCTCACGCGGCCGAACACCAGGCCGTTCGCGGCTTCCGCGCCCGCCACGGCGCGGACGAGGTCGCGGATCGTCTCCTCGTCGGGCTCCGGCCCGAAATAGACTTCCGTCACCCATTCCTCGGTCGTCCAGCTGTCGGTGGACGGATGTTTCTCGAAGGCGGCGGCGGCGGTCTCAGTCGGATCGAAGGTTTCCACGATCGTGTCGGCGACGAGCCGCGCGGTGGCCTCGTCGGTCTCGAGCCGCATCACATAGGCGGCGCCATTGGGGGGAAGTCCTTCCAGCATGGCGCGCGCTTAGCATGGCGGGGCGCCGAAGTCATGGCCGCATGTGATAGGCTCTCCGCATGATCCGACTTGCGCTCGCGCTGTTTCTCTCGCTCGGCGCGGTCGCGCAGGCCGACGAGGCCGCGCCGCCGCTGCCGGAGCCGGCCGCGCCCGTGGGCGCGCCGGCGGAACAGAAGAGCGCGCAGAAGAACGTGAACGGCTGGGGACGCGACAATCCCGATTGCGCGGAATGGAGCGACGCCTGCGTCGTCTGCACGCGGGAAGCCTGCTCGACGCCGGGCATCGCCTGCACACCGAAGGAGACGGCGTGCCGGCGGAAGTGACAGGCGCGGCTGTCTTCCGTCGTTGCGAGACGTGAAGCGACGAAGCAATCCGCCTGCCGGCGCCCGATCGGGATGCGTGGCGGACCGCCGCGTCGTTTCGGCATTGGCCGCTCGAGCGATTTCGCTTGCGCCCCCGAAACGAGGGCTAGCACGGGATCATTCCGCCCAAGATCATCCCGTTCTAGCGTTGAAATTCGTGCGCCAGATAGACGCGAATGAATTCGGGAACGACGAGCGCGTCGAGATCGCGCATCGTGCGCACGATGCGCATGCCGGCGAGTTCCGGCTGCATTTCGCGGGCGAGAAAGGCGTCGACTTCCGCCACGATCTCGTCCGCGCGCGCCGCCAGCCGCACCGGCCGCATGCAGGCGACGCGGCCGCCGAGGCGCACGATGGTCCAGACGGGATCGAGGTCGGCCCCCGCGATCTCGATGCCCGTTTCCTCCCGCAATTCGCGCCGCACCGAGCCCGCGAGATCGACCATATTGCCGACGATGTCGTCGAGATCTGGCGTGCCGGCGGGAAAATAGGACATGCCGGCGCTGGCCGTATGCGCGCCCATTTCGCCGAGCAGGAAGGCGCCGTCGGCCGACCGCAGCGCCGCCATGGCGAAGCCGTTGAACACGGCGCCGCCGGGAAATCCGAAATCGCGATAGGCAAGGAAAGCCGAAAAGGCCGTCTCGAAATATCGCGAACGCAACAGACCGCCATCCTCCGGCGAGAAATCGAGCGCATGGCCGAGCAGCACGCGGCCGTCGAACATGGCCGGCTTTTCCCGCAGCGCGCGCGCCCAATGGGCCGCGATCTCGTCGGCGCGGTCGCGCACGAACGGCCAGTCGTAGGGCGCGACGCGCGCATCGATGCGCGCCGTCCGGAATATCTGCGGCGGATCGCTCACAGCGCGAGCGTTCCTTCGCCGACGCGCACGGCGTGGCCGCCGATGGTGGCGGCGACGAGCGCGCCGTTCGCGACGCTCATGCCGAGCGTGATGAGCGAGGGACGGCCCATCTCGAAGCCCTGTTCAATGACCAGCGCGTGCTCGCCGTCCTCGGGATGTTCGAAGGCGTGAGCGACGCCGGCGAAGGCGGCGACCGCCGCGCCGGTCGCGGGATCCTCGAGGCCGGGCATGAGCGCGCTGAACATGCGCGCATGCACGGCGCTTTGCGGCTCGCAGGTCTCGCGCGTGTAGAGCCAGACGCCGCGGCCGCCGGCGCTCGCCGCCGTCAGCTTCTGCGCATCGGGTTTCGCGCGGGCGATCGCTTGGAGGCCGGACACGGGCGTGAAGCAGAAGGGCGTGCCCGCGGACCAGACGGCGGGGCTGTGGCCGTCGAAGCCGATGTCCGCTTCGTCGAGCGACAGCGCATCCGCGAGCGCGCGCGCGTCCGCCGCGCCGATCCTTTCCGGCAGGCGCGGCAAGGCGAACCAGGCGAAGGACGCGCCGCGCCTTTCGAGCCGCACGGTGCAGGCGACGTCGCCGACCGCCTCTTCCAGCACGACCGTCAGATCGCGGGCGCCGGCGAGTTCCGGCGCGCGGAGCGAGGCGAGCAGAACGGCGGAGCCGACCGTCGGGTGGCCGGCGAAGGGCAGTTCCATCATCGGCGTGAAGATGCGTATGCGCGCGGTATTGATGGCATTGCGCACGGGCAGGACGAAGACCGTTTCCGACAGGTTGAACTCGCGCGCGATCTTCAGCATGGTCGCCTCGTCCAGTCCTTCGGCGTCGACCACGACGGCGAGCGGATTGCCGGACAAGGCTTGCCTGGTGAAGACGTCGAGGGTGAAGAATCGGCGGGCCATGCCGCCATGATAGCCCAATCGGCCGAGGGCCGCGCCGCGGAGGAGGGCGACGATGAAGCGTGCCGTTCTTGCAGTTTTCCTGTGCGTTGCCGGCGCGTCCGGCGCATCGGCCTGCGACGCCGCCAAGGCGCGCTTTGCGGTCGGCAGGACCTATTCGGATGCGCTTGCCGGGCAGGCGCGCGCCAAGGCGGGCGCGGCGACCGTGCGCCAGATGATCCGCGGGCGCTTCTACACGATGGAGTTTATCAGCCTGAGGCTCAACCTGCACACGAACCGTCGGGGCAAGGTGCTGAGCGCCTCCTGCGGCTGACGTCACCCAAAGATTTTCTGCGCGAGGTCGACAATGTCGTCGCCGGCGAAATCGACGGCGATCTTCGGCTTGCTCTCGCCCTTGCCCGGGCCTTTCTCGTCGGGGCGCGCGACGAAGCCGGTCTGCAGCCCGCAGGCCTTTGCGGCAGCCAGGTCGTCGGAATGGGCGGCGACCATCATGCAATCCTTCGGCTCCAGATCGAAGGCGGCGCAGGCCGACAGGTAAACCTCGGGCTTGGGCTTGTAGTCGCGCGAAAATTCCGCGCCGAGAATGGCGTCCCAGTGAAAATTGTTGCGACGCGCGAGCGCCGCCATCAGCGAGACATTGCCGTTGGAGACGGGCGCGACGAGGCCGTGCTTCCTCAGCATCGCAATGCCGCGGGATGAATCCGGCCAGGCGTCGAGCTTGTGCCAGGCGAGCACGAGCGCGCGCTTCGTGGCGTCCGACATATCCGACAGGCCGAATTGCCCGAGGATGCGTTCGAGATTGCGCGCGTGCACGACGTCGAGCTTGGCGAAGGGCTGGCGACCGGAGCGGATTTCCTCCATGCCCGCCTGATATTGCCCGCGCCAGGCGTCGGCGAAAGCCGTCCACACCATGTCGTGGCCAAGCGGGTGCAGGATTTGGCGCGCCTCCCGCGCGACGCCTTCGCGCCAGTCGACGACCGTGCCGAAAATGTCGAAGAAGAAGGCTTTCGCGGCCATGCGTTTCTCCCGCTATGCTGACGAGACTATGCGCCGGACCGGCGCGACCTATCAATGCGGAGCCGCCGGCGTGGCGCAACGGGACTTGGTTTTCGATCTCGGCAATGTGCTGTTGCGGTGGGACCCGCGCCATCTCTATCGCAAGGTGTTTTCCGACGAAGCGCGCATGGAGCAGTTTCTGTCCGGCGCCTGCTCGCTGGCATGGATTCATTCGATCGACGGATACGACGATTTCGCCGCGCCGATCGCGGCGCGCGCGCAGGAATTTCCGGAATTTGCGGCGGAGCTCGCGCTGTTCGACACGCGCTGGCTGGAAACGCTCGACGGCGCGATCGAGGAGAATCTCGCGATCATGCGCGCGCTGAAGGCGCAGGGACGCCCGGTTTACGGACTCACAAATTATCCCGCGCAAAAATTCGAAGCGTCGCGGGCGCTGCATCCGTTTCTCGACGCGTTCGACGCGATCGTCGTGTCGGGGCGCGAAGGCGTGACCAAGCCGGATGCGCGCATTTACGAAATATTGTTCGAGCGCGCGGGCCGGGCCGCCGAGGAACTGGTGTTCGTGGACGATGTCGCGCGCAACATCGCGGCTGCGGAGAAGCTGGGGATGGCGGGCGTGCTCTATTCGCCCGGCATGGATCTGGCGGCGGAGTTGCGGGCGCTGGGGGCGCTGTAGCGAGTTCGGACCGCGAGCCTTCAGGCTTGCGACATCAAGGCGAGACTGAAGGCTCGCGGTCCGTTGTCCGCCTAATCCGCAATCCCCGTCGGCAGGCCGTCCATGCTGACGGCGTTCTTCTCGCGCCAATAGTCGGCGATGCCGTCGGGGCCCTTCTTCTCGGCCCAATTGTCGAGCGCGCCGCGTTCCCGTCGGTACTCGAAAGCCGGCACGCCATAGCCGCAGGAGGTTTTCACGAGATCGACGGCGAGGCGCACGATCTGGCGCGTTCCGAGAGGACGACGATTGTCGAAATGCGCCGCGAGCGCGCGCGAAAAACCGGCGCCGTCGCGATGCAGGATTTCGCCGCGGCCGTAGAGGCGCAGGATGTTCGGCGGGCCGTCGAAGGCGCAGAACATGATGGTGAGGCGGCCGTCGGCGTTCAGATGCGCCGCCGTCTCGGCGCCGGAGCCCGTGAGGTCGAGCCAGCAGACCTCGTTGTCGCCGACCACGCGGAATTCGCGCGTCGAGCGCGGCGAGATGTTGATGCGCGTATCCTGCGCGGCGGTCGCGGCGAAGAAGATGTGCTGGCGCGCGATGAAGTCGCGCAAGGCGGGCGTGAGGCTCGGATATTCCTTGGCCACGTCGGGCTCCCTGTGAGGCGATGCGTGGCGGGGAGAATAGGACGCGACGGACGCAGGGAGAAGCGCGGCCGCAACCCGGCTGTATTCCCGGCGTCTGCGCAGCAGGCGACCGGGAATACAGAAACGTCCAACGAAGGCGTGAACCCCAGGCTGGATCCGCTTTCGCGGGGATGACAATCCGCGCGACTACACCACCGCAGCCAGGCGGCACGCCTGGTCGATGGCGCGCTTGGCGTCGAGTTCGGCGGCCTCGTGGGCGCCGCCGACGATCGCCGCTTTCACGCCGCGCGCCTTGAGGTCGTCGTAGAGCTTGCGCATCGACGTCTGGCCGGCGCAGACGATGATCGTGTCGACGTCGAACAGGCGCGGCTCGCCGTTGACGAGCGTGTGCAGGCCCTGATCGTCGATCTTCACGTAATCGACGCCGGCGACCATGTTCACGTTGCGCCGCTGCAGGCTTAGGCGGTGCGTCCAGCCGGTGGTGCGTCCGAGCGTCTTGCCGAGCGCGTCGGTCTTGCGCTGCATCAGCGTGATCTCGCGGCCGGAGGTCTCGACATGCGGCTCGACGCCGGTGACGCCGCCGCGTGGATGGTTCTTGAAATCGATGCCCCATTCGCGCGCGAACACGTCAATGTCGAGCGCGGCCGACACGCCGGCATGGCTGACGAGTTCGGCGACGTCGAAGCCGATGCCGCCGGCGCCCATGATCGCGACCTTGCGGCCGATCGGCTTCTTGCCGAGGATCGCGTCCATGTAGCCGACCACTTTCGGATGGTCGATGCCGGGAATGTCGGGGGTGCGCGGCGCGATGCCGGTGGCGACGATCACTTCGTCGAAACCTTGCAGCGCATCGGCGTCGACGCGCATATTGAGGCGCAGGTCGACGCCGCGCAGCGCGATCATGCGGCGGAAGTAGCGGATCGTCTCGTCGAACTCCTCCTTGCCGGGAATTTTTCGCGCGAGATTGAACTGGCCGCCGATGTCGCTGTTCGCCTCGAACAGCGTCACCTCGTGGCCGCGCTCGGCCGCCGTGATCGAGAAGGCGAGGCCTGCGGGGCCGGCGCCGACGACGGCGATTTTCTTCGGCGCATTGGTCGGCAGGTAGTTCAGCTCCGTCTCGTGGCAGGCGCGCGGATTGACGAGACAGCTCACCATCTTGCCGTTGAACGTGTGATCGAGACAGGCCTGGTTGCAGGCGATGCAGGTGTTGATCTCGTCCTCGCGGCCTTCATAGGACTTGCGCACGAGTTCTGGGTCCGCAAGCATCGGCCGCGCCATCGATACGATGTCGCCGTCGCCGCGCGCCAGAACGTCTTCGGCGACTTGCGGCATGTTGATGCGGTTCGAGGTAATCATCGGCACGCCGAGTTCCTTGCGCAGGCGGCCCGTGACCTGCGTGAAGGCGGCGCGCGGCACCATGGTGGCGATGGTCGGCACCAGCGCCTCGTGCCAGCAGAAATGCGTGGAGACGACGTTGACGCCCGCCGCGACGATCGCCTTGCCGAGCGCGACGACTTCCTCCCAGGCAAGCCCGCCCTGCAGCATGTCCATCGCGGAAATGCGGAAGATGATGATGAAGTCGGGGCCAACCGCCTTGCGAACGCGCCGCACGATCTCGACGGGGAAGCGCATGCGGTTCTCGAACGAGCCGCCCCATTCATCGGTGCGGCGGTTGGTCTTTTCCACGAGGAAGGTCGAGATGAGATAGCCGGCCGAGCCGATGATCTCGACGCCGTCGTAGCCGGCTTCCTTCGCGAGCGCGGCGCAATTGGCGAAGTCGGCGATCTGCTTCTCGATGCCTTCGGCCGAAAGCGTGTTCGGCATGAAGGCGCCGATGCGCGACTTGACGGGCGACGGCGCAACGCATTCGGCCGTGCGCGCGAGCGGGCCCATGTGCAGGATCTGCATGCAGATCTTCACGTCGGGATCGGCGGCGTGCACGGCGGCGGTGACGAGACGGTGCTCGGCGACCTCGTGCGGCTCGGACAGTTTCGAGCCGCGTCCGCCGCCTTCGAAATTCGGCGGAATGCCGCCGGTGATGATCATGCCGACGCCGTTCTTCGCGCGCTCGGCGAAAAAGGCCGCCTGTTTGGCGAAGCCGTTCTCGGCTTCCTCGAGGCCGGTGTGCATCGAGCCCATCAGCGCGCGGTTCTTCAGTTTCGCGACGCCGATGTCGAGCGGGCTGAACAGCAGGGGGTAGCGGGGATGGGCGGACATGGCTCCTCCGGCGGGCGCTTCTGGGGCGCCCGTTTAATTAAGCGATTAATTTATCATGGCAGGCTGATTGTCAACGCCGTCATTGCGGGAAGGCGACAGCCGAGGAAGCAATCCGTCCCCGGGCCGCACCGGATGCGGGGGATGGATTGCCGCGTCGCCGTCGCCGAAACCGCGTTGCGGTTTCAGCGAGACTCCTCGCAATGACGACAAAGAGGCCGCTGACCTAGAGCCACTGCATCGCCAACGGCACGATCAACGAGGTCGCCAGCCCGTTCAGCCCCATGGCGATTCCGGCGAAGGTTCCGGCGACTTCGTCCACCGTGAAGGCGCGGGCCGTGCCGATGCCGTGCGAGGTCAGCCCGACGGCGAAGCCGCGCGCCGCGTAGTCCTTGATCCGCAAAGCGTTCATCAGCGGCGTGACGATGACGGCGCCGAGAATGCCGGTCGTGATCACCAGAACGGCGGTGAGCGCCGGCGCGCCGCCGAGATTTTCCGACACCGCCATGGCGATACCTGCCGTGACCGACTTCGGCGCGAGCGACACAAGAACCTGGCGCGGCGCGCCGAAGGCGGCGGCGATAGCCACCGCCGACACGCAGGCGACGATCGCCCCGGCGACGAGAGCGGCGGCCATCGGCAGGAGATTGGCGCGCACGAGCGCGCGATGGCGCACCAGCGGCACGGCGATGGCGACGGTCGCGGGCCCCAGCAGGAAATGCACGAATTGCGCGCCCTCGAAATATTGCTGGTACGGCGCGCCGCTCGCGACGAGGATCGCGCCCATCGCCGCGATAGAGATGAGCACGGGATTGACGATCGGGTTCCGGTTCGCGGCGCGCGAGACGAAATCGGCAAAGAGCCACACGACCAGAGTCAGCGTCAGCCAGAGCAGCGGCGAGGTCGAGAGATAGACCCAGATGGCGAAGGGATTGCTCACGGATTGTCTCCGCCCGCCTGCGCCTTGCCGGTCAGTTTCTTCACGAGAAGGAAGACGTAGACGGTGACGATCAGCGTCAGCACGGTCGAGCCGACGAGGGCGGCGGCAAGCGCGAGGCCATAGGCGCCGACGACGGGCAATTGCTGCACGACGCCGACGCCCGCCGGCACGAACAGCAGGCCGAGCGAGCCGAGCAGCGCGCCGGCGGTGCGTCCGAGCTCGGTGCTTTCGATCCTGGACGGATCGGCGCCGGTCGCGCGCGCATGGAGAAGAACGCCGACAGCGAGCAGCGCGAGGCCGATGACCGGGCCGGGGATGGGAAGCGAAAGCGCTCGGGCGAGAATTTCGCCTGACAATTGGCAGGCGAGGAGGAGGGCGAGGGCGCGGATCATGGGGGTATTGTGCGGCGTCGGCTCGCCGAAGCAAAGGCCGGGGCGAGCGGACAACCTCCCGGCGCCGACGTCTAGGTCAACGCCTCCATCCGCACCCGCAATCCATCCTTCGGCTGCGGGATCGGCCAGAGCTTCCAGTCGGGGATGTAGCCCGGCGCGACCGTGATCCGCGCGGTCGAGAGCAGGCGGTGGGCGAAGCACTTGGCCTGCATGTAGGCGAAGTTCAATCCCAGGCACATGTGCGCGCCGCCGCCGAAGGGCACGAAGGCGAACTTGTGGCGGTTGCGCGCGGCCTCGTTGGAGAAGCGCAGGGGATCGAAGGTTTCTGGATCGACCCAGACGTCGGGCATGTTGTGCGTATAGACGGGATTGACGTTGACCCGCGTGCCGGCGGGCAGTTTGAAGCCGGCGAATTCCGTGTCGCGCATCGCGCAGCGCGGAATGGACGGCACCGGCGGGATCAGGCGCAGCGCTTCCTTGAAGGCCATTTCGGTCAGCGGCAGATCGTCGAGCCGCTCGTAGGGCAGCGGCTCGTCCCTGGCCAAGCCGAGGCCGGCGATCTCCTCGCGCAATTTCTGCTGCCAGTCCGGATGGCTGGCGAGGAACCAGACGAAGGAGGTGAGCGAGGAGGTCAGCGTGTCGTGCGCGGCCATCATGAGGAAGCTCATGTGGTCGATGATTTCCTGGCGCGTCAGCAGCGAACCGTCGTCGGTCGTCGCCTTGCAGAGATGGCTGAACAGGTCATCCGCCTCGCCCCCGCGGCGCGCGTCGATCTGGCCGCCGAAATAGTCGATCATGAACTGGCGCCCCGCGACGCCCTTGGCCATCTGCGTGAACGGCAGCGGCTTGCGGATGACGGAGACGGCGGCGGCCACCATGTCGACGAAGGCGCGCTTCACGTTCTCGACATTGGCGCCGATATTCTCGCCCAAAAAGGACACGGCCGCGAGATCGAGCGTCAATTGCTTGACGGCCGGGTAGAACAGCATGTCCGGCCCGCGCGCGCGCCACGAGGTCAAGCCCTCGGCAATGCCGCGGTCGAGGCTCGCCAGATAGGATTTCATCGGGCCGGTCTTGAAGGCGACCGACAAAGCCTTGCGATGCAGGCGGTGCTCGTCGAAATCGAGCAGCATGAGGCCGCGCGGAAACAGGCGATCGAGAAGGAGGCCCCAGCCGTGCGCGGAGGAAAACGTCTTCGCCTGATCGAAAAGCACGAACTCGTTGGCCTCGGGCCCGAGCAGTGTGACGCTGCGGCCGCCGAAGGCGCGGTTGCGGAAGACGGGGCCGTATTTCTCCGCCATGCGCTCGACCTCGCCCTTGGGGTCGGCGAGCAATTGCAGCGTGGAGCCGAGCACCGGCCAGCCTTCCGTGCCGGGAACATGGGCGAGTTGTTCGAACGAAGGCTCGCGCATATAGCGCGTCTGCTGCGGGCGCGAGGCATCAAGCGCGATCGACGACATGGACCCCTCCGGCGTTTTCTGGATCACGGCTTTGCGCCGGCGTTCTCGTCCGAACCAAGCTAGGGCGCGTCCGCGGCGCCCGCAAGGCGCGACCCGTCGCGGCCGGCCGCCACGCGCGCGCCGTCGCGGCGCGCTGCGCAAGTGTCGACGTCCTTGCCGGTTCCCGCTTGCGCGAGATCGGCGCCCGGCCGCGATGCAACCGGCTGTCAGCCGTCCATCTTCTCCCAGAGATGGCGCACCAGCATGCCGGCGCGCTTCTCGATCGCTTCGGCGGCGGCGAGCGCCAGGTCCTCGCGATAACGGCCGGAGATGAGCTGCACGCCGATGGGGCGGCCCTTGTGGAGCGTCACCGGCACGACCGCGCCCGGCAGGCCGAGCACGTTGATCGCGGAGATGAAGCGGATCTCGTTGTAGAAGAAGTCGAGCACGCGATCCTCGCTGATCGTGTCCTCGCGCGGGCCGGGCGTCGGCTGCACTGTGGTGGGCGCGAGCACGACGGGATAGGTCTCGAAGAATATCTGCCACCGGCGAATGTGCGCGTTGCGTTCGGCGGTGGCGCGCATGAAGCCTTCGCGATCGAGAATGTTCGCGCCCTTGCGCATGCCCTTCCAGGCGATCTTGAAATCGTCGGAGGTGACGGCCATCATCGCGGCTTCCTGCAGCGCGACGACCTCCGTCGTCAGCACGTCGGCCCAGATGCGCCAAACGCCGCTGATATCGGGAACCTCGACCTCGCTGACGCGATAGCCGGATTTTTCGAGATCGTCGGCGGCCTGCGTGAGCGCTGCGCGCACCGACACGTCCACCTTCATGTCGGACGGGATTTTCGCCAGCGCAACCTTGATCGGGCCCTTGGGCTTGGGGCCCTCGAGCGGCGCCGGCACCCACCAGGGATCGCGGGGATCGCGCTGGCTCATGACGGAGAGCGCCAGCCGCGCATCGGTGACCGAACGCGTCAGCGGACCCTGCGCGGACATGAGATGGGCGAGCATCGGCCGCTCGGCCGGCGCGCTTTCGTTGTAGGCGGGAATGCGCCCTTGCGTCGGCTTGATGGTGACAATGCCGTTGCAATGGGCCGGCCAGCGCAGCGAGCCGCCGATGTCGTTGCCATGGCCGATCGCGCCGATGCCGGCCGCCACCGCCGAGGCTGCGCCGCCAGACGAGCCGCCGCAGGTGATGGCCTCGTCCCACGGATTGAGGGTGAGGCCGTGCAGCGGATTGTCGGTGAAGGCGCGGAACGAGAATTCCGGCGTGTTGGTGAGGCCGAGCACGATGGCGCCGGCGTTCTTCAGATTGCGCACGACCGGCGAGTCCGAGGGCGCGATCTGTCCCAGAAGCGCTTTCACGCCGTTAGGGTTGGGATAGCCCTTGTAATCGACGTTCTCCTTGATGGTGATCGGCACGCCGTGCAGGGGGCCGAGCTCCGCGCCCTTGGCGCGGGCGCGATCCGCCGCCTTGGCGGCCTTCAGCGCATCATCTGAAAAATCGAAAACGACCGCGTTGAGCTTCGGGTTGACGGCGCTCATGCGCGCGACATGCGCCTTGACCGCTTCTTCCGCAGAAATGGCGCCGGAGCGAATGGCGGCGGCGGTCTGGACCGCCGTCCATTGCCAGATCGGAGCGCTGGGGACGCGGGCCTTCTTTGCGGCGGGCTTGCTCGCGGATTTCGCGGGCGCGGATTTGGCGACGGATTTCTTGTCGAGCGCCTTCTTGTCGACGGGTTTCTTGGCCGGCTTGGCCGTCTCCTTCGCCGCCTTCTTCGTCACGTTCTTCGGCGCGGCCTTCTTTGCGGCGCCCTTTCTGGACGCCGCTTTCGAAGATTTCCTGGCGGCTGTCTTCCTGGAGGCTGATTTCTTGGCCACGTGCTTCGCTCCCTCAGCGCTTGTGCGCGAATGGTAGCGGGGCGAAGGCGGGGGTGTCGAGATGGGTGATTTTGGCGTCGGCAGGCGCTATATTGCTGCGGACAAGGAAGCCCGATGAAGCCCTAAATCGTCATCGTCCACAGAGACGCGGACAGCGCCTGCGGATGACCTTCCCCGACGCGCCCGGCTGCTTTTCCGCCGCCGACGAAATCGATGATCTTTTTGCAATGGCGGAAGAGGCCAAAGCTTCGCCGATGCGGCCATGGTGATTGCGCTGCCGCCGCCGATCGTGGTCGTGCGTCACGCGGCTGAATAATCAGTCGTTCGCCCAGACGCAGCGAAATCTCTCTAACCTTGGCTACGCCACCTCGGGGCGTACTTCGGCGGCGATCTGCGCGCCCATGTCTCGTTCAGCCACCGCGAGTTCATATGCCGTGTGCAGATTGAGCCAAAAGCGAGCGTCGTTGCCGAAATAGCGGGCCAACCGCAATGCCGTCTCCGGAGAAACGCCGCGCTTGCCGTTCAGGATTTCGACAATGCGACCGGAACTGAGACGCGAGGCGATAGCCAATCGATTGGCCGACATGTCCCGCGCTTCGAGTTCGCGCTTGAGGATTCTGCCGGGATGGACTGGACGCATGCCTCTCTCCCTCGATGGTAGTCGACGATCTCGACGTCGTAGGCGTCGCCATTCAATCGATCACCCCCGCTGCACAAAACTCTCCAGCACCATCTTCCTTCCGGCCTTGTCGAAATCGACCGTCAGCTTGTTGCCGTCGACGGCGTAGATCGAGCCCGGCCCGAACTTGATGTGGAACACGCGGTCGCCGCGGCCGAAGGACGAACTGGCTGACGATTTGGCGACGAGTTCGCCCTCGATGGTCAGCGGCCCGCGCCGCGCCGTCTGCGTTTGCGCGCGGCCGGAGGCGAACGGCGATTGCGCGCGCTCGCCGAATCCGCCGCCGCCCTTCGTCTCGTTCGCGCGACTTTGCGCGCGCTTCCAGCCCGGCGTCGAATAGGTGGACCCGTACGTGTCCATGTTCTCGAAGCGCGACAGCGCGTAGCCGCCGTATTGCGAGGCATTCGGCGCCTCGATCACGTCGACATGCTTCGTCGGCAGGTCGTCGAGAAAGCGCGAGGGGATGGTGGATTGCCAGAGGCCGTGGATGCGGCGGTTGGTGGCGAAATAGAGTTTCGCGCGGCGTTTGGCGCGGGTGATGCCGACATAGGCGAGGCGGCGTTCCTCCTCGAGACCCGCGCGGCCGCTTTCGTCGAGCGAGCGCTGGTGCGGGAACAGGCCTTCTTCCCAGCCGGGCAAGTAGACCGTCTCGAATTCGAGGCCCTTGGCGCCGTGCAGCGTCATGATCGAGACGCGCTCGCCTTCGGCCGCCTCGTCCTTCTCCATCACGAGCGAAATATGTTCGAGGAAGGCCGCCATGTCGGGGAATTCCTCCATGGCGCGGACGAATTCCTTCAGGTTCTCGAGACGCCCGGCGGCTTCCGCCGTGCGGTCGGCGCGCCACATGTCGACATAGCCGGATTCTTCCAGAATGGTCTCGGCGAGTTCGTTGTGCGCCTTTTGGTCGAGCATCGCCGCCCAGCGGGAAAAATCCATCAGAAGGTTGCGCAGCGACGTGCGTGGCTTGGGCTTCAGTTCCTCCGTCTCCACCATCATGGCGGCGGCGCGCATCAGGGGCACGCCGGCTGCCCGCGCATGGTCGTGCAGCAATTGCAGCGTGGCGTCGCCGAGGCCGCGCTTCGGCGTATTGACGATGCGCTCGAAGGCGAGATCGTCGGCGGGCTGCGCGACGCAGCGCAGATAGGCCAGCGCGTCGCGGATTTCGGCGCGCTCGTAGAAGCGCGGGCCGCCGATCACGCGATAGGGCAGGCCGAGCGTGATGAAGCGTTCCTCGAATTCGCGCATCTGGAAAGAGGCGCGCACGAGAATGGCGATTTCGTCGAGCGCATGGCCCTTGCGCTGCAGCTGCTCGATGTCCTCGCCGATGGCGCGGGCTTCTTCCTCCGAGTCCCAGACGCCGCATACGCTGGGCTTCTCGCCGTCGTCGCCGTCGGTGAACAGGGTCTTGCCGAGGCGATCCTTGTTGTGCGCGATCAGGCCGGAGGCGGCCGCCAGAATATGGCCGGTCGAGCGATAATTGCGTTCGAGGCGGATGATCTTCGCGCCGGGGAAGTCCTGCTCGAAACGCAGGATGTTGTCGACATCGGCGCCGCGCCAGCCGTAGATCGACTGGTCGTCGTCGCCGACGCAGCAGACGTTGTCTCTCCCTTGAGCAATCAGCCGCAGCCAGAGGTACTGGACGGTGTTCGTATCCTGGTACTCGTCGACGAGGATGTATTTGAACCGCTCCTGCCAGTTGCGCAGCACGTCCGGATTTTCCCGGAACAGGCGCAGCGTCTCGAGCAACAGGTCGCCGAAATCGGCGGCGTTCAGCGTCTTCAGCCTGTCCTGGTAGAGCGCGTAGAGCCTGGCGCCCTTGCCGTTGGCGAAGCTCTCGGCTTCGCCGGCGGGCGCCTTGTCGGGCGTCAGGCCGCGGTTCTTCCAGGCGTCGATCTGCCAGGCCAGCGTGCGCGCCGGCCAGCGCTTGTCGTCGATGTTCTCGGCCTGGATGATCTGCTTGAGCAGCCGGATCTGGTCGTCGGTGTCGAGAATGGTGAAGTTGGATTTCAGTCCGACGAGTTCGGCGTGGCGGCGCAGGATCTTGGTTGAGATCGCGTGGAACGTGCCGAGCCAGGGCATGCCTTCGGCCACGGGGCCGGCGAGCGCGGCCACGCGCTCCCGCATCTCGCGGGCGGCCTTGTTGGTGAAGGTGACGGCGAGGATTTCGGACGGGCGCGCTTTGGCCAGCGCGAGAATATGGGCGATGCGGGTGGTCAGGACCCGCGTCTTGCCCGTGCCGGCGCCGGCCAGAACGAGAACCGCGCCGTCGATGGATTCGACCGCCGCGCGCTGCTCGGGGTTCAGCGTCGCCAGCCAGGGGGCGCCGCGCGAGGCCAGGGCGCGTTCGCGTATCCCGCCGGGGGCGGGCGCGTCGTCGTGCGGCCCATTATCGTGCGTCTCCTGCGGCGCGTGCGGCAAAATCTGGCGTTCCTCGGACGATTCGGGATGCCGCCAATGTGGGGCGGCGAGGCCGGTTTGTCACGGGCGGCCAACTGCTTTGCATGGGCGGGCGCGCCCGTATATTGTGCCGGCCGTTCGGGCGCCGCCGCCGCATTTTCGCCTCGGAACAGGGGTTTGAGAGCGCGCATGATCGGCGGGTCCGACCGCGAAGAGACTGTCGGCAGGGAATGACGACCAAAGAAACCGCCAAGACCCCTGGCGCCTTTTCGCCGCGCCGGCTGCTGCAATGGGCGGCGAGCCCCGCCGTGCTCGATTTCATCGGGCGCGACCGGGCGGACGCGGTCGCCTCCTTCGTCAACAACCACCTGATCCTCAAGCTGCGCCAGCGCCGCGCCTATGCCCAGTCGCAGGCGCAGGACGAGGCGGCGCAGGCCTATCTCAAGACGCATTTCTGTCGCCGCCCGTTCAACACGATGGAGACGACCCATACCGGCCTCGTCTTCGCCTGCTGCCCGGTCTACCTGCCGACGCCGATCGGCCGCCTGGACGAGGATCATCGCGACGTCTGGCACAGCGACATCGCCAACAAGATCCGCGAGTCCATCATCGACGGGTCCTATTCCTACTGCGATCATGTCAATTGCCCGTTCATCGCCGGCCGCCAGCTCGAGCCGCGCGACAGCGACGAGGCGCGCGAGTTCATCGCGCATCACCGCAAGGGCCGCGACGTTCCGCCGCCGCCGCTGCAGGTGGTGCTGAGCCACGACAAGTCCTGCAACCTCGCCTGCCCCTCCTGCCGCTCCGGCATCTATGTCGCCAACAAGGCGCGGCAGGCCAGGCTCGACGATCTCACCGAGAAGTCCCTGCTGCCGATGCTGAAGGACGCGGGCGAGGTGATCATCACCGGCTCCGGCGACGCCTTCGGCTCCAACCACTTCCGCAATCTCATCAAGCGGCTGACGGCGAGCGAGGACTACAAGAACCTCCAGCTCCACCTGCACACCAACGGCCAGCTGTTCGACGAGCGCGCCTGGCGCGATCTCAACCTGTCCGGCCATGTCGGCGCGGTGCAGATCTCGATCGACGCGGCGGAGGCCGACACCTACGCCAACGTGCGCCGGCCCGGCAATTTCGCGCGATTGCTCAAGAACCTCGCCTTCCTCAAGTCCAAGCGCGAGGCAGGCGAAATCCAGCACCTGATGTTCTCGATGGTGGTGCAGAACGCCAATTTCCGCGAAATGCCGGCCTTCGTGAAAATGGGGCAGGATTTTTCCGCCGACAGCGTGATGTTCAACATGTACCGCCAGCGCGACATGTTCTCGAAGAGCGAATACGAGGAAGCCTTCATCGGCGACCCGCACCATCCCGAGCACGGGGATTTCCTCGAAATCCTGCATGCGCCGGAACTGCACCTGCCGATCGCCAATCTCGGCAATCTCGCCGCCTACGCCCCGGCGGGCTGGCTGGACGCCGACAAGCACCCCTCCATCGGACAGGCGGCGGAATAGGCGGTTCGCGTCGTCGCGGGGAATGACGGACAGATGAGCGCATGATCCCCACGCCAGCCCACATCGTCGCCTTCTGGCTGGAGGCCGGCCCGGACCGCTGGTTCTCCGCCGATCCCGATTTCGACGCCCTCACGCGCGCCCGCTTTCTCGACGCTCACGCGGCCGCCGCGCGCGGCGACCTGCCCGGCTGGGACGCCAGCCCCGAAGGCGCGCTGGCGCTGATCCTTCTGACCGACCAGTTTCCGCGCAACATGTTCCGGGCGACGCCGCGGGCCTTTGCGACCGATGCGCTGGCCGTGCGCATCGCCGAGCGGGCGGTGGCGCGGGCCTTCGACCGCGCCTACCGGGCGCCGCTGCGGCGCTTCTTCTACCTGCCCTTCATGCATGCCGAGAATGTCGTCCTGCAGAAGCGCTGCGAAGCGCTCTGCGCGATCGCGGGCGATGCCGAGGGGCTTCAATTCGCCACCGTGCATCGCGAAATCATCGAGAGATTCGGGCGGTTCCCGCACCGCAACCCGATCCTCGGGCGGGCAATGACGGGCGAGGAGCAGGCCTTTCTCGACGACGGCGGCTTTTCCGGCTGACGCGCGCCAGACGGCGCGCATTTCGGCGCGCAGATGGCGCACGGGCCGCGCGCGACCATTGGACGCTTGCGTGGCCGGCGCGCCCGCGTGCTAGCGTCGTGCATACGTTTCCGAGTCGGAGAGGGATATGACGGTCGCCGCAGGCGCGCCGGCGGCGCCGCAATTCAGGGAATTGTTCGCGCCCAAGCTGCTCACGGTGCTGCGCGAAGGCTATACTTTCGCGCATCTGCGGCAGGATGCGCTGGCCGGCCTCACGGTCGCGGTCGTCGCCATCCCGCTCTCCATGGCGATCGCCATCGCCTCGGGCGCCGGTCCGGCGGCGGGGCTGACCACGGCCATCGTCGGCGGCTTTCTGATCTCCGCGCTCGGCGGCAGCCGCTATCAGATCGGCGGGCCGGCCGGCGCCTTCATCGTCCTGGTCGCCAAGACGATCGAGACGCAGGGCTACGACGGCTTCCTGCTCGCGACCATCATGGCCGGCCTGATGATGCTGGCGCTCGGCTATCTGCGACTCGGTTCGCTCATCAAGTACATTCCCCATAGCGTGCTCGTCGCCTTCACCGCCGGCATCGCGGTCATCATCATGGCGAGCCAGATGCGCGATGTGTTCGGCCTGTCGATCGCGCGCGAGCCGGCCGCCTTCGTCCCCAAGGTCGAGGCCCTGTGGGCGGCGCGCGCGAGCTTCAATCCCGCGGCGCTCGGGGTCGCGGTCGCCACGCTCTGCGCAATCCTGTCGCTGCAGTTCTGGAACCCGCGCTTTCCGGGCCTGCTCGTCGCCGTGGCCGTCGTGACGGTCGCGGCCTTCGCGCTGAACATTCCCGTCGAGACGATCGGCGCGCGCTTCGGGGCGCTGCCGAGCGCGCCGCCCTTGCCGCACCTGCCGACGCTGTCACTGGCAAAAGTGGTCGACGTCGCGCCGGCCGCCTTCGCCATCGCGCTGCTCGGCGGCATCGAATCGCTGCTCTCGGCGGCGGTCGCCGACGGCATGACCGGCCGGCGCCACCGCTCGAACTGCGAACTGGTGGCGCAGGGCTACGCCAATATCGCGTCGGCGCTGTTCGGCGGCCTCTGCGCCACCGGCACGATCGCGCGCACGGCCACCAATGTGCGCGCCCATGCGCACGGGCCGGTCGCGGGCATGTTGCATGCGGCCTTCGTGCTCGTCTTCATGCTGGTCGCCGGACCGCTCGTCGCCTATGTGCCGCTGGCCGCGCTGGCCGCCGTTCTCGTCATCGTCTCCTGGAACATGATCGAGAAGGAGGAGATCCGCGCGATCTTCCGGCGCGATCCGGCCGAGGCCGGCATATTCCTCATCACCGTCGGCCTCACCGTCTTCCGCGACGTCTCCGAGGCGATCGCGGTCGGCGTGACGCTCGGCTCGCTGCTGTTCATGCACCGCATGGCCGGCGTGGTGGAGGCGACGACCCATACGCGGCTGGTTGAGCCCGACGCGCCGGATGTCATTGGCGGGTCGGACAGCGCGCACGATTTCGACGCGCGCGGCATCGCGGTCCTCTCGCTGCGCGGGCCCTTGTTCTTCGGCGCGGCCGGCTTCGTCTCCTCCGTGCTCGACCGGATCGGCGAGAAGCCGCGCGGCTTCGTGCTCGATCTCGGCCGCGTGCCCTTCATCGACGAGACGGCGGCGCATGCGCTGATCGCCTTCTTCGGAAAGGCGCACAGGCGCGGCGTGCGCGTGGCGATCGCCGGCGCGCAGAAGCCGGTGCTGCGCGCGCTGATCCAAAACGGGCTCGACCGTCACATCGTGACCTTGGCGCGGGATGTCGAGATCGCGCGCCGGCGCCTGTCGGGCGCGGCCGAGAAGGCCGAAGCGCTCGGCGCTTAGCGATTCAGCGCGCGCGTTGCAGGTCGTCGAGCAGGCGGCGCAACTCGTGCGCCGGGCGTCGCGCGTCGCGTTGGAAAGAATCAAGACGCTCCGCGAGCATCGGGCCGAGGGAGTCGCGCGCGGCGTCGGGTTCGCGGGCCATGTGGCGCATGATCGGCAGGAGGCGAATTTCCGCGCGCAGGCGGTCGGCCTCGTCCTCGTCCCAATCGGCGATATCGGCCGGCCCCAACATGCAAATCCCCACTGAAATATTTCGCAGAGCTACGCCGGTGCGCGCCGCTTGCAAAATGCCGAAAGTCATCTGCGCCATTCGGTCGCGCGCCCGCTTTCGGCAGGCGGCGGAACGGGCCCATGTCCTTCTCGCAAAAGCCTGCACCTTTTGCCGGATATGCTCTAGCCTGACGTGAACGCGAATATGGAAACGCAAAGCAAGGAGCGCGCTATGGCCATTTCACTCTACGACGTCAGCATCGCCGGATTTCTCCAGACCGTGACGGGCGTCGCGGGCTTTCTCGAAAAGGGACGCGCGCATTTCGCCGACACGCCCGGCGCGCTGGACGAGATCGTCGCTTCGCGCCTGTGGCCGGACATGTTTCCGTTCAGCTTTCAGGTCATATCTGTCGTGCATCATTCGCAGGGCGCGATCGAGGGCGTGCGCAAGGGCAGTTTCTCGCCGCGCGCGGACGGGCCCAAGGATTACGCGGGCCTGCAACAGCTGGTGGCCGACGCCCGCACCATGCTGAAATCGGTGACGCGCGAGGAAATGGACGCGCTGGAAGGCAAGGACATGTTCTTCGAATTTCGCGACGTGAAGCTGCCGTTCACGGCCGAGAATTTCCTGATGTCCTTCTCGACCCCGAACCTGCTGTTCCACGCGACGACGGCTTACGACCTGCTGCGCATGAAGGGCGCGCCCATCGGCAAGCGCGACTTCACGGGACCGATGCGCATCAAGAAATAGCGGCAATAGGCAGTCGGCGTCGGGCAGTCGAACGCCGACTGCCGACTGCCGCATTCGGGATCGCCCATCTCGACGCGCTCAAACCCGGGGGATAGATTGCGCTAAAACCAGATCCGGGAGCGCCTGAAGTGACCGAACACGATCCCGCCGTCGCGCGGCTGACGCAGCGTCCGCCGCAGGCCGATATCGACGCCGCCGTCGGCGCCCTTGCCGCGCGCTTCGGCAATCGTCTCGTCACCTCGATGGCCGTGCGCGAGCAGCACGGTCACAATCTCTCCTGGACGCCGAACCAGCCGCCGGATGCGGTTGTGTTCGCGCAATCGACGGAAGACGTGTCGGACGCCGTGAAGATCTGCGCCGGCCGCGGCGTGCCGGTGATCGCGCTCGGCACCAACACGTCGCTGGAAGGCCACACGAACGCCCCCTATGGCGGCGTGTCGATCGATGTCTCGCAGATGAACCAGATCCTCGAAGTCCACACCGAGGATCTCGACGTCGTGCTGCAACCCGGCGTCACGCGCAAGGCGCTCAACGACTACCTGCGCGACACCGGCCTGTTTTTCCCGATCGATCCCGGCGCCGACGCCTCCATCGGCGGCATGTGCGCGACGCGCGCGTCGGGCACCAATGCGGTGCGTTACGGAACGATGAAGGACAATGTGCTGGCGCTGACCGTCGTCATGCCGGACGGCCGAATCGTCAAGACCGCACGGCGCGCGAAAAAGTCGTCGGCCGGCTACGATCTCACGCGCCTGTTCGTGGGCTCCGAAGGCACGCTCGGCATCATCACCGAGATCACGCTGAAGCTGTACGGCATTCCCGAAGCGATTTCGGCGGCGACCTGCCAGTTTCCCTCGATCAAGGCGGCCTGCGACACGGTGATCGAGACGATCCAGTCGGGCCTGCCGATCGCGCGCATCGAACTCGTCGATCCCCTCACGGTGCGCGCGTTCAACAATTATTCGAAGCTCGGGCTGACCGAGGCGCCGATGCTGTTCCTGGAATTCCACGGCACCGAGAAGGGCGTGGAGGAGCAGACGGCGCGCTTCAAGGAACTGGCCGAGAACAACGGCGGCGGCCCCTTCAACTGGACGACCAAGCCGGAGGAGCGCACCAAGCTCTGGCAGGCGCGCCACGACGTCTACTGGGCGCACCAGACTCTCAAGCGCAAGCCGGAGATCAGCGGCTTCTCGACCGACGTCTGCGTGCCGATCTCGCGCCTCGCCGATTGCGTGACGCAGACGATCGAGGACGCCGAGCGCATCGGCATCGTCGCGCCGATCGTCGGCCACGTCGGAGACGGCAATTTCCACTCCGGCCCGCAATTCGATCCGGGCGATCCGGAAGACGTCGCCAAGGCCAAGACATTCGTCGAACGCCTCGTGCGCCGCGCGCTCGACATGGGCGGCACCTGCACGGGCGAGCACGGCGTCGGCCAGGCGAAG
>JBDHTL010000030.1:0-31002 GCA_039808645.1 Rhodoblastus sp.
ATCATCAAGCAATTCCGGGCGATTGCGACCCGCTACGAAAAGACCGCGCGCAACTTCCTCGCGGGCGTCCATCTGGTCTGCGCCCTCGCTTGGCTCAAATGACGACACGCCCTAGTTTGCTTGTGTTCTATATCAACTTGGTTTTTCTTCCCAAGCCTTGAAACTTCGCCTATGGCGCGGATGTACTCCGGGCCCTTCCATATTAACAGCCCAGCGACCACGACACCCGCCAACACATAAGGATTGTCGATCCGTTCGATCGCTGTTTGCAGTGTTGGCCCGAGATCTGGAGCTGACATAGTTGAATTTCAAGTTGAAAGACTGATTCTCCCGCAACCTAACGAATTGTTCACCTGAGCAACAAGCGGCTTGCACGAGGCTTGCGTCGTTTGCGCACAAGATTAACGGACAACGTCGAACCGTTCCTTCTCGTTCCCCGCGTTGCTTCGCATCGAACCGCTCGCCCTCCAGTCTTCCGGTGATCAATTAGGTCGTCACGCCGCTGGCAGTCGCAAAACCGCCCGCAGGCCGCCGAGCGGGCTTTCCTCCAGCGCCAGCGCGCCGCCGTAGGCCGCCGAGAGATCGGCGACGATGGAGAGGCCGAGGCCCGAGCCGGGCTTGGTTTCGTCGAGCCGCCGCCCCCGGCGCATGGCCTCGTTCCGCATCTCGGGCGGCAGGCCCGGCCCGTCGTCGTCAATCGTCACGACGAGGCGCGAGCGGCCGGCGGCGGCCGGCTCGACGGCGAGCGACAATTCGACCTTCGCGGTCGCCCATTTGCACGCGTTGTCGAGGAGATTGCCGACGAGATCGTCGAAATCCTGTCGTTCCCCGAGAAACCGCAGGTCCGGCGGCGATTCGGAGAAATCGATGGCGCGATCGCGATGAATCTTGCGGAACGTCCGGGCGAGCGCCTCGAGCGCAGGCGCGACCTCGGTCGTCGCGCCGATGGCGCCGGCGCGGGCGGCTGCGCGGGCGCGGTCGAGATAGAACGAAACTTGGTCGCGCATCACGGCCGTCTGCTCGCGCACCTTGCCGGCGAGCGGATCGGCGGCGTCGCCCGCCTCGTTGATGAGCACGCTCAGGGGCGTCTTGAGCGCATGTGCGAGATTGCCGACCTGCGTGCGGGCGCGCTCCACGACCTCGCGATTGGCCGAGACCAGCAGGTTGAGTTCGTCGGCGAGCGGCGCGATCTCGGTCGGGTAGTCGCCCTCCACCCGCTCCGCCGCGCCGCGCCGGACGTCGGCGACGGCCGATTCGAGCCGGCGCAGCGGACGCAGGCCGAAGGAGACCTGAAAGGCCGTCGTCGCCAGAAGGCCCCCCGCCAGCAGCGTGAACGCGACGACCAGGGCGACCTCGAAGCGGCCTATCTGGGCCTCGATGTCCTCGGTGGTCGCGGCCACCTGCACCAGATAGAGGCCGGCGTCTCCGACCGAAATCTGGCGCTCGACGATGCGCAGCGCGCGCCCGTCCGGGCCGTCGGCATAGCCGGCGCGCGCGCCGCCCATTTCTGCGGCGACGCCGCTTTCGGCCAGCTTCGGGAGCCGTGCGGCGAACAGGGAGCGGGAGGCGCGAACCTGCGGCTTCTCGCTGTCGAGCCGGGTGATCTGCCAGTACCAGCCGGATTGCACGAGATCGAACTGGGGATCGCCGAGTTCGCCGGGATCTGTATGCTGGTCCTGGCCGGAGTTCGCCACGTCCGCTACCAGCGCGCGCAGGTAGACGCTGAGACGCTGATCGAAGCTCGCTTCCGAGGCGCGGCGGTAGTAGGCGGTCAGCAGGACGCCGGCGACGCCGAGAATGACGATGATCCAGGCGGCGGCCGTCAGGAACAGGCGTCGGGCGATGGATTTTTGCGCGACGGGCAGCGCCGGCATTATTTCGAATTGGGCTTGGGCGAACCGGACTGGTTTTCCGGCGGCGTCACGAGATAGCCGAGGCCCCGCACGGTCTGGATGATCTCGGCGCCGAGCTTCTTGCGCAAGCGGCCGACGAAGACCTCGACCGTATTGGAATCGCGGTCGAAATCCTGATCGTAGAGATGCTCGACGATCTCGCTGCGCGAAATGACGCGGCCCGTGTGATGCATGAGATAGGCGAGCAGGCGATATTCGTGCGAGGTCAGCTTGATTGCGACCCCGTCGACGTGAACGCGGCCGGCCTTGGTGTCCAGGCGGACCGGGCCGCAGACCAGTTCGGCGCTGGCGTGGCCGGTGGCGCGGCGGGTCAGCGCGCGCAGGCGGGCCAGCACCTCCTCGAGATGGAACGGCTTGGTGACGTAATCGTCGGCGCCGGCGTCGAAGCCGCGCACCTTCTCGCTCCAGCCGTCCCGGGCGGTCAGGATCAGCACCGGCATGGCGCGGCCGGCCTTGCGCCAGGCTTCCAGCACGGCGACGCCGTCGATCTTGGGCAGGCCGATGTCCAGCACTACGGCGTCGTAGGGCTCGGTCTCGCCGAGGAACTGGCCCTCCTCGCCGTCGAAGGCGCGATCGACCGCGTAACCCGCATGGCCGAGCGCCTGCACGAGCTGACGATTGAGATCCCTGTCGTCCTCGACGACGAGCAGCCGCACCGGCGCCTCCCAGTCCTACCGGCGTCCCTGCTCGGCCGTGAGGCGGCCGGAGCGGGCGTCGACACGGCTATGTACCAGCCGGCCGTCGCGACGCAAAAGGTCGATTTCGTAAACATAGGCGTCGCCGTGCCGGCAGAGCTTGACCGCGATCGGTTCGGCGCGCTGCTCGGAGGCCTGCGCGCGCAGAAGCGCAAACGGATCGGCAAGGCCGTTGGCGAGGATTTTCTCGCGCGTCTCCGGGGCGTTGAAACAGGCGCGGTCGGGAATCGGCCGATTGACGTCCTCGGCCGCGGCTCCGCCTCCGGCCGCCATCGCCAGTATCAGAAGCGGGATGCCGGGGAAGCGCATCGAGTCAGTCTGTCGCGGCCGGGATGAATGACGCCTGAACGGGCGCATCGTGGCGCCGCCGCGCCGGTTCCGCAATCATTTGGCCGAATTGCCCGACGCCCCGCCAAGCGCCTCGCATATCGCCGCCGAAACCGCATGGACCTTGCCCGCCCGGTCGATCGCCGCGCGCCCGGCGTCGACGATGCGCGCGATCCCGGTCGACAGCGCCGCGCCAGGGACGACGAGGCCGCAATCGATCGTCGCGGCGATATGCCCGAGATTGGCGGCCGCCGTCCGCGCCTTGTCCGAGGGCAGCCAGTCGGCGGCCTGCTGCGTCCGGGCGCAGCCAGTGAGCGCCAGCGCGAGCCAAACGGCTGCGAGCTTGGTCATGTCAGGCTCCTGTCGAAAGGTTCTGGCCGCCCTCGCCGCCTGTCGCCTTGCTCATCGCGGGCGAAGCCGGATCAGCCGGGCAAGCGCTTAGGAATTCGGCGAGCGGCGCCAGCCGCAGAGCCAGCGCGGCGCCGCGAACGCCGGCGGCGACGGCGAGTTCGAGCTCGGCGAGAACGGCGTGCCTCGCCACGCCCTTCCAGTCCTGCGCCTTCAGCGCGGCGACGAAACGCGGCCCGTCCTCGCGCAACAGCGCCGCGGCCGCTTCGACCAGCGATCGCGCGACCGGCGACAGGGTCACTTGCCCGTCGCCGTCGCGTCGGGCTTTCCCACGGGCGTCGTCGTGGCGAAGCGCATGAGGACGGCGAGGACGCCCGAGACGAAGAAGGCGCCTGTCGGTCCGAGAATCTGCGTCCAGTCGACGGCGCCGAGATATTGCAGCGCCGCCGGGCCGATCGCGAGAACGAGGCCGATGATAACGGTGCGATAGCCTTTCATGAGATCTGCTCCATGGAGTTGCACGAGATTGGCGATGCGGACGCGCGCGGGGTCCGGCGCGTCGAGGTCATGCGCCGGCTCGTTCGCCGACGCGCGATCGGAAAGACGCTCGCCCGGCAGGCGGCCGGTGAGAAACCAGGCGCGCTCGCGCTTGCGGCGCGCCACGAGGCCGTGAACGACGCGCCCGCCGGCCTTCGTCCAGTCGAGGAATTTCTCGGCCGCCCGCTGCTTGTCGCCCGCGAGATAGGCCCGCAACAGCGAGGACGAGCGAAAGGCGCCGAGGCCGATGTTGAAGGCGAGATCGACCAGCGCATCGAACTCGCGCTGCAGGATCTCACCCTTCGCCTTGACGAGCGCGACCGCGACTCCGCGCTCGAATGCGCCGAGATCACGCGAGAGAATTTCGTCGGCCTCGGCGTCGGAGATCCTCAGGCCCGGCGACACATGCGGGGCGCCGGCGCGCGACGTGTGGCCGTAGCCGATCGTCCACACGCCCACGCAATCGCGATAGGCGTGGAGTCGCTTGCCTTCGGACGGTTCGGTGATCTTGCGGCGGCAGCCTGCGGACATGGTCGTCGGGGAGGGCACGGGTCTTTCCTTGCATGAAGGCGCGCCGCCGCCGCGCATCGCGGCGGTCGAGCGTCGAACGGAAGGAAACGGAACGGCCCGGCGGCGAGCCGGGTCGATGAAGGAAGGCAGGCGCGAGCCGGATCGCGCGGGGTCGCGCGCCGTCAGTTCAGCCGTCCGCGCGAGTCGATCCAGCCGCGCGTGTGGATGTAGAGGCTCCTGACATTGGCGTCCGAGCGCACGCGTATCTGCGCGGAGGAGTTCGTGTAGATGTCGTGCATGTGGGTCGCCATGTTCGAGGTCCCGTACACGCTCCAGCCGGGCGCGGTCGCGATATTGGCCAGGACCGGCGCGTAGCCGGCTTCGTCGCCGTTGAAGAGCAGCAGCGTTCCGGACGTCGTCCCGACATCCGCGATCGGCCGCACGCGCACGCCCGTCGGAACGCTCAACGTGTAGAGCGCGTTGGTCGCGCCCATCGCGCTCGTCGACACGTCCGTGATCGACGCGGCGAAACGGAACGTGTCCTCGATCTGCATGAAGGCGAGAATGCTTGCCGCGCCGTCGGTCCTGAAGGCGCCGATCCGTCGGAAGGCCGTGTAGCCCGACGGCAGCGCGGGCGCGCTCGCGCTGAGCGAGGCGAGACAGGCGAAACTGGCGTCCGCCCTGGCGATGACGAAGACGTGATACCAGGCGTTCGCCGCTAGCGCGCCGGCGTCGAGCCCGTTCGCGCCCGTCGTCGCGCAATTGATGGTCGCCCCGGCGCCGGAGATCAGCGCGGAATTCGCGCCGTCGGCGGCGACGCCGGCGCCGACGTCGATCCGGGAGGCCGGCGCGGACGCGTTGTTCGACAGGACGAAGCCGGCGAGATAGCCGCGCAGGACGGACGCCGGAACCTGCGCGGGCGGCAGCCTGCCCGCGCCGTCGAGGGTCGCAAGGCCATTGGCGCAGCCCGCCGTCAGGGGCAGCGAGACGAGCCCATTCGCGGGATCGACGAGCAAGGCGTCGCGCCAGGTCGCGCCGTCCGACGACACCTTGATGCGGAAGCGATCGTCGCCCGTCAGGCCGGTCTCGGCGCGACCGGAATAATTGGTCTGATAGAGCTGCGAGACAGTATTGCCCGCCGCGCTCCGGTTGAGCGCCAGACGCAGATCGCCCGTGCCGCCCTCGCCTGCGGGGCGCGCCGTGAAGAGGGCGCCGTTGAGCTTGGCGAGCAGGGGATTGGCCGCGTCCGCCGTCGCGCCGACGCCGATTCGCGACAGGTTCTGCAGACTCTGCAACGCGAGGCCCGCGTCCGTCCACGCCACGCCGTCGAAGATCAGGAACAGACCCTCGCTCTCGACGTAGGCGCGCCAGCCGGCGCGCGCCGCGAGAAACGCCCAGCCCCCGGAATCGAAGGTCGCGACGGCGGTCGCGCGGCCCGCGAACGCGCCTGTCGCGCCCGCCGGAACGAGGTAGCGGTCGCCTGCGCCGGGCGAGGCCGGAGGCGCGGCGACGTTGCGCGCCTTGACCGAAAGGTGCACGAGCGCATCAAGCGCGACGATGGCTTCGTTGTGGGTGACGTGTTTCTGCGATTGCGCCGCGTCGATGAAAGGCAGCGCGAGCCTGATGCTGTTGGACATGTTGCCTCACTGGATGAAGACGCGGGCGACGAGCGGCAGGCCCGGACCGACGACGGCGCTGAGCTGCTGGATCGTCAGGTCGAGCGCGGCGGGCTGCGCGCCGAAATCGGCGATCACGTCAGCGCTGGCGTAGAGAACAGAGGTCGTCGTCGCGGTCAGCATGCGCGGCCCGCCCGAGGGCCGCGCGATCTCGATGCGATAGGCCTCGACATCCTCGCCGAGCGGAATATCGACCGGTTCCCAGGCGTCCGAATCCACACGCCCGCGACGCAGGAAGGAAATCGAAATCCCCTGCGGATTCACGACAGCGCGCGGGCGCACGGGCGCATAGGGCATGAAGGCCTTGCTCGTCGCGGTCGCCGAAACCGCGACGTAAGCCGCGTCGGCGGCGTCGCGATCGGCGGGACCGACGCGCAGCTTCTGTTCGATGCCGACCGAGGAGAGCCCCGCGGCGAGCGGCGCGACCGCGCGGTCGAGCAGGACGACCGTGGCGCCGGCGGCGACGTCGCGGTCGGCGAGCGCCTCCTCGCCCCCGAGGCCGCGCAGAAGCCGCGTCAGTCGGTAGGTGTCGCGCGCGATCAGTTCGGCCTGCGCGAAGGCGAAAATCTCCCATGCGCCGTCGTCGCCGCGGATCGCCATGCTCGCGCGACCCTCCAGCGCCAATGAGTCGCCTACTCCCGCAAGCGCGCCGGCATAGAGTTTCACCGTCAGCGCGGCGCCGCGATCGAAGCGGCCGACCGGGCCGGGGGCAAGATCGTCGAGCGTCTCCCCGATCGTGGCCGGCGCCGACAGCGTCAGCAACGGATCCAGGCTGAAGCCGTAGTTGCGATAGACGTTGAGCGCGCCGGGCCAAGGATCGGCGCAGGCTGCGATATATTGCGTCGTCGTCGGCCGATTGCGGTCGATCGCCAGATCGAGCGTGACGACATGCGGCGGACCCGGCGTACGCGGCTTCGCCCGCGCGCGGCGCGCAAAGGCCGGCGGCGCCCGGTCGTAGATCGAGGGATCGACCGCGCGCGCGAAGCATTCGCGCGTCGCGCCTTCCGTGATGCGCGTGATCTGCCAGGCGCGCGCTTCGCCCGAAGCGGGCAAGGTCACGATGTCGCCGGGCTCGATCGCCGCCGCCTGAGGCGCGAGCCGGAATTCGGCCGTCTCGCGCGCCTGCCAGGCGTCTTCCAGCCAGACGTCAGCGATGCGCTGCGCCGCCGCGCGGTGGATCATCACGGCGCTCTCGTTTTCGCTGCGCCGTTGCGACCAGCCTTCGCGCCGTCGCGACAGGACCGTCGCGACTTCATAGTCATTGTCGGCATCGGCGAAACTCAGCGCCAGTTCATGCGGCAGTTCGCTTTCCTGCGCGCGCACGATGCGCACGAGCGCGCCGTCGCGATCGGGCGCGAGGTCGCCCTCCGCAAGCGCGAGCGTCGATTTGCGCGCGCGCCTGGAAAAGCGCACGGCGCCGCCCGACACGACGGGATCGAAGGCGAAGGCGCCGGCCAGCGGTTCGATCGCGGCGCGCGCCGACATGGCGCGATCGAGCAAATAGCCGTCGACGAAGCCGCGCAGATCGGGACGCGGCGCCGCAACGCCGGCCTCGATCGCCGGCGCCGCCAGTTCCGCGACGAGTCGGTCGAGGGGCGCGCCTTCGAGACGGCCGTTGAGCCAGTGGCCGGTTTCCCAGTCGGGCGCGTCCGCCCACAATTGCCCGACATCCGGGAAGGCCGGAAATGGCCGCGCGTCCCACGCCCAGAAGTGGATGCGCGCGGCGTCCACCATCCGGCCGCCGTAGATCGGCGATTGCGGATTGCACGCCGGATCGAATTCCAGCATGGCCGGGTCGAACCGCGCCAGCGTCGCCTCGATGAAGCGCGCCTGCATGAGATCGTCGCGAAATCCGCGCGAAAAATGCGGCAGGCCGGCTTCGCTGGACTTTGCGTCGGGGAAGACGTTCGGCGCATTGGCGCCGCGATCGACGGCGGGGCAGCCGGTCTCGACCAGCCAGATCGGCTTGCCGCCCGCCGTCCAGTCCGTCGCGTTCGTCGCTTCGAGGCCGCCGACGCGCTCGACATGCGCGTTCGACCACCAGCCGACGAGATCCTTCTGGCGAAAGACCCAGGGCTTGCCATAGGCGCCGTCCGCGATCGGCGCGCGCGCCTGCGCCTGTCGCGCCGCCTCGTCGACGTAATGCCAGTCGAAGGCCTCGCCGGCGCCGATGCGCCGCGCGAGATAGCTCAGATCGTAGACGTCGTCGGCCTCGGCCGCGTCGAGATGCGGCCCGTCGCGCCAGTCGGACAACGGCCAGTAGGCGTCGACGCCGACGAAATCGACGGCGGGCGAACCCCAGACGACGTCGAGCGGAAAGCGCACTTCCGCGCCGCCGTCCAGCACATGCGCGCCATATTCGGTCCAGTCCGCGGCATAGGAGACCTTGGTCGTGGCGCCGAGCCGCGCCTTGATGTCGGCCGCAAGCGTCGCCAGCGCCTGCGCGGCCGGATAGACGCCGGGCGCCGAGCGCACGCGCGTGAGCGCGACCAGTTCGGAGCCGAGCAGAAAGGCGTCGACGCCGCCGGCCTGCAGGCAGAGATCGGCGCAATGCAGGATGAAGCGTCGATACGACCATTCGCCGGCGCCGGGCGCGGCCGAGCCGAAGAAGGATTCGATCTGCGCGGCGGCGGCGGCCGTGGCGTCGGCCGTCGAAGGACGGCCGGGCGCGGGATCGCAGACGATGCGTCCGCGCCAGGGATAGGCCGGCTGCGCGCCCGCGCCCGTCCAGGGGTCGGGCAGATCATTGCCGGGCGGAATGTCCATCATCACGAAGGGATAGAAGACGACCGACAGGCCGCGCGCCTTCAGATCGGCGATGGCCGCCGCCACGCTGTCGTCCGAAGGCGTTCCGCCGAAGGCGACGACGCCGTCCGCCGCGCTCGCCAGGCGCGCGCCCGCGCGCGACAGGCCCGCGACCGACCAGTCGACGCCGAACGGGCCCGGGATGGTCTTGAAGGAATTGTCGACGCGCGGCGCGATCGTGCAATGGCCCGCGCGCAGATCGTCGCCGAACCAGGAGACGACGAGCGCGACGCTGCGCAAGTTCGGGCACAGGGCCTGCAACGCGTCGAGCGAGCCCTGCCAGTCCGTCGCCGCCCAGGACTGGCTGCGGTTCTCCTGCACCGTCGTCCCGGGGCCCGGGAAGCTCGAATGCAGCGTCGGCTCGTAGCCGAATTCCGTCGCTCCGGGAATGATGTCGACCGCGCGGATGCGTTGCGCGACGCCGTCGACCGGCCGCACGACCTCGAAGGAGAGTTGCGGAACGCGGTTGCCGAAAGCGGCGAGCGGCATGCGCTCGAACACGACATAGGCAAGGCCGCGATAGGCGGGAACCGCATCCGCGCCTTCCTTGGCGACGATGAGCGGATCGGGCTCCTGCCCTTCGTCGCCATTGTAGACTCGCATCGTCACGGTCGTCAGGTCGAGTTCCTGGCCGTCGGCCCAGACGCGCCGCACGAAGGCGATCGGACCTTCGCAGAGCCCGACCGCGCAATTGGCGAAATAGGAATAGCTGACGTTGACCTGCGCGGGGCGGACGGCCGCGGTCGCCTTGCCGCCGGAGCCCGGCGCCACCGAGACATTGGTCTGCTCGAGCAGGCGCGTCGCCCAGATCATCTGACCGCCGATACGCGCGCGGCCGTAGACGCGCGGCACGGGCGCGCCTTCCATCGAGGTCAGGCCCGTCGCCCTGGACAGGCGCGGACCAATCTCGACGCGCGTCGTCGCCGCCGCGCGGGGCTGCAGGAGCGCGCCGCCGAGGCCGCCGAGCGCCTGGCCGGCGAGCGCGCCGAGCGGACCCGCGAAGTAGCCGCCGACGGCCGAACCGACGGCGGCGAGGATGAGCGTGGCCATGAACGAGATCCGGATTTTTCGCGCGCGGCGCGCGAGGGCTCGGGAAGTCCCGGATGGCGCGCCGCGCCTGTCAGGCGCCGGCGAGTCCCGGGAACGAATAGACGCGCGCGATGCGATGACGCCAGCCGCCGATGGCGACCTCGGCCACGCAAGCGCCGTCGTGCGCGTGGATCATGCGGCGTTCGTCGACCGCGACGGCGAGATGTTTCGCCGGAACGCCCTCGAAGAAGCGAAAGACGAGCACGTCGCCGCTGCGCCATTCGCGCGCCGGCGCAGCGACAAAATAGCGGTCGCCGAGCTCCAGCAGCGATTCGCCGCCGCCGGCCTCCGCCCAGTCCGGCGAATAGGGCCGCATCGGCTCAGGCTCGGGCCCGACGAGATCGCGCCAGATCCCGCGCACGAGGCCGAGACAATCGCAACCGACGCCGCGCAGCGAGGCCTGATGCCGGTAGGGCGTGCCGAGCCAGCTCCGCGCGGTCGCGACGATCTCGTCTCGCGTGAGTGCGTTCACCGGAAGAGGCTCCCGCCGTCCATCGGCGGTCCCTTCGCATTCGGATAGGCGGCCACGACATCGTTGCCGGGCATGTGGGGAAAGCCGCGGAAGTTGGCGATGTTGTCGAATTTTCGCGCGCAGGCGTCCGGGCTCTTGTCGCAGCCTGCCCTCAGCGTCACGCGGGCGCCCGTCGCAAGCGCAGAGGCCGGCGCGCTCCACAGGACGACGCGGTCGCCCGCGGCGGCCTTGTCATGCAGCTTGACCGGATGCCGCTCGCCGCTCGGCGACGACAGCGCGCCGTCCGTGAAGAAGCCGCTGGCGAAGGCCGCATCGAGCGCGACGACGAAAGCGCCGTCCGGTTCGACCGCCGCGATCGTCGCGCCTGTCGAATAGAGCGGCGAGGAGAGATCGACCATGCAGCGCGCATCGCCCAGATCGGCGGAACAATTGCGCTGGAACTGGCGCCCCTGCTCCTCGTCGAAGCGATGGGCGAGCGAGCGCAGTTCCGCGACGAAGGAGAATTCCGTGCGTCGCACTTCGCCGATCGAGGCGATGTCCATCAGAACGCGGCGCGAAACGTCGCTCCAGTCTACGAGCCAGATCTCGACGCTGGCGCCGTCGTAGACGCCCGCTTCGAGATCGGCGTCGGCGAGCGCGGCGTCGTCGAAGGCGCCGTGCACTTCGCCGCCCGCGACCGCGAAGCCGGCCGCGCTCTCGGCCTGGGCGGCGTCGAGACCGCTCGCCGCGCGAAAGGTCGCGCCGGCGAAGGCGAGATCGCCGTCGTGATCGGTGAAGCCGAGCGTCGTTCCGTCGCGGCGCGTGAGGCGCCAGCAATGGCAGAGCGTGGTGGCGTCGGCGGCCAGCGCGGCCGCCGTCTGCGTGGTCATGTCGCGCATGTCGGGCTCAGGGAAGGATTTCGAGGACGGGGATGTTCGGAATGTCGCCGGCCTCGAAGCCGCTCTGGTCGATCTCGAGGAAATCCGTGTCGAAGCGGGCGGGCGTATCGAACAGGAATCCCGCCGTCACCGAAGCGCCGGCCGCGGGCGCGACCGCCAGCGTCGCCAGACCCGTCGTCACGTCGACGGAGAATTGCGGGGCGGCGAGTTCCACGCCAGCGACCGCGACGCGCACGCTGCCGGCGACGGGCTTGGATATTTCGCGCGCGTAGGGCGCGAAGGCGCCGCCATAGGTCTTGGCGAGTTGAAAACTCCGGCGCGCGCCGTCGCCCTGCCCGACCGGCTGGTCGGTCGCGGCCGGCGCGCGACCGGGCGGCGCGGAAGAATGGTCCGCGCGGTCGCGCCAGCGAAAGCCGTACAGGCGCCCGCGCCGCTCCTCGAAGAAGTCGACGATCGCGCCGAGATCGGCGAAGGTCTTGACGCCGTAGCCCGCCTGCCAGCGGCGGCGCGAGCGCGCCCAGCGCGCGTTGCGTTTCTCGCGGCCGGAGCCGAGCGCGACCACGTCGGTGCGCCGCTCCGGGCCGCCGCGCGCGCCGAGCGCGACGTCGAACGGAAACAGGATTTCATGGAAACCGGTCATGAGCGGCCTCATGCCCTCGCGGGCGCAAACTTGATCCAGGACAACGCGCCGGACGGCGCGGCGACTAGGCTTCGGCGGCAATCAGAAGGAGACGATCAGGCATGTCGCATGTCGCGCACGAGTTGACGGATGAATTTCCCGCGAAGGCCCAGACCATTCATGAACTGAAGACGACGAACGCGCATTTTGCGCGGATCGCCGAGCGCTATCACGAGTTGAACCGCACGCTTCATCGCATGGAATCCAACGTCGAGCCGGCGGACGATTTCACGATCGAAAGCCTCAAGAAAGAACGCCTGAAGCTCAAGGACGAGGTCGCCGGTTATCTCAACGGCTGACGTCAAAGGCCGCGCCGGCCACGCGCGACGGCGCGCGCGAGCGCGGCCGCGACCTGCGTTTCCGAGCGCCGGAAACCCTCGATGTCCGGCGTCTGGATATTCACCGTGACATTGGCCGCGCGGCCCGCCCCGCCATTGGCGACGACGCCGAGCTGTCCGCTCGGTCCTCGCGCGAGCGGCATGACGGCTTCGGCGCCTCGCTCGCCCATCAAACCGAGCGATCCGCCGGCGCCGAAATAGGTCGGGCTCGCGACGACGCCGCCGTCGGCGAAAGGCGCCGCCGGCAAGCTTGCGCCGCCGCCCCCGCCGAACAGGCCGCCGAAGATCGACGAGAGGCCCTGGCCGAGAAAGCCCGCGCCGACGCCCGCCAGCATCTGCGACAGCGACGCGGCGATGGTCAGCAGCGTGGCGTTGAAAGCGCGGCCGCTCGCCGAAGCGCTGCCGAAGGCCTTCGTGAGAGAAGCGGACACGTTGCCTGCCGCGGCGTTGATGCCGTCGAGCTGCGCGCGCAATGCGGCCAGATCCTGGACCGCGAAGGCCGGGAGGCCTGCGCTCGGTTCCGCGCTCGCCGCATTCGAAATGTCGTTTCTCGCCATCGTTCACCCGTCTGGAAAGGCGCGCATCAGCGCATCGAGTTTTTCGCGCGACGGCACGGCGCCGGCGCGCGGACCGAACAGGCCCTCGGCCGCCGCATGCAATTCGCGTGGCGTCGTCTCCCAGAATTGCCGCGGGGCAAGCCGCAGGACGCCAAGGCCGAAGCGCATGGCTTCGCACCACGGAAATTTTTCGCGGGGAGGACGCGATATTTCCGCTTTCAAGCGTCCTGCGGCGCCGGAGGGCGCGACTTGTCCGCCGCCCCGCCGAACGTCGCGGCGATGAGATCGGCCGCGATCCGCACATAGCCCTCGAGCCCGCCGGCGACACGCATCGCGGCGACGTCGTCGTCGCTGACGCGAGCGCCGCCGCCGCGCAGGCCGCAGGCGAGGATGATCGCGAGATCGCGCGCCGAGAGCCCGCCGCGCTGAAAGCGTTCGGCGAGCGCGACGACGTCGCCCGCGCCGAAGGCCGCCTCCAGCTCGGCCAGCGCGCCGAGGGTCAGGCAGAGGATGCGGCGTTCGCCGCCGATCTCGGCCTCGATTTCGCCACGCAGGAGATTGGCCATGACGCTCACAGAGCAGTGAAGGTAAGGGCGCCGGCCGATTCCAGCGCAATGTCGAACGTCACCTCGGCGCTGTGCTCGCCGCGCCAGTCCAGGCTCGAAATCTGGAAGGGCCCGGCGATCACGCCGAAGTCCGGAATGACGATCTGCCAGTTTCGGATGGCGCCGTCGAAGAAGATCTGGCGCACCAGCGCGTCCGACGCCTGGTCCTTGAACACGCCGTTGCCGGCGAGGCTCGCACGTCGCACGCCGGCGCCGCCGAGCAGCTCGCGCCAGCGGCCGACGGATTCGGCGTCGGTGGCGTCGACCGTGTCGGCGTTGAGCGAGAGCCTGCGCGTGCGCAGGCCCGCGATGGCGACGAACGCGCCTGTCCCGTCGTCGATCTTGACGAGCAGATCCTTGCCTTTCTGGGCCGCCATTGGTTTCTCCTGAGTTTCCGGACCGCGAGCCTGAAGTCTCGCAATGCGTCGCGCATGCGGCGTGAGGCGGGCCTGAAGGCTCGCGCTCCGTTCAATTGGTTTCCGTCGTGGCGCGGAAGCGGATGTCGGCGCGCGCGTAGCGGCCGTTCTGCTCGCGCCGCGTCGCCAGCGCGACGAAGCGAAGATCGATCAGCCGGTGGCCGGCGAGCGCGAGCGGCGCCTCGTCGAGCAGCGCGACCACGCGATCGGCGATGTCGAGCGCCTCGCGCGTTCCGCGCGCGCCCGACCATACGGAGACGACGAGCATCTGCTCCGCGCCCTGCGACGCCTGGGCCGACCAGTCGCGCGATTGCGCATCCGAAAAGGCGATGCGCGGCGTCGGCGCGCCGGGCGGCGCCTCGTCATAGACGCGCGCGCCGCCGAGCAGGCCCGTCAGCGCGGCGTCCGCCAGGAGCGCGGCGCGGATGGCGCGCCGCAGCGCGAGAACGGGAGACATGGGACAACTCCGGAAAGCGATGTCAGGCCGCGAATTCCTCGCAGGCGCAGACGAGGAAGCGGCGGCGGCCGTCGGGATCGAAGGCGGCGCGGATCAGAAGCGCGCGGGCGCCGACGCGAAAGCGCATGGGGCTCGCGACATCCGGCCGCCAGCGCAAGACGACCTCCGAGGCCAGCACGCTCTCCTGCCCGCCGGCGACGAAGACGTTCGCGCCGCGACGCGGCGCAATCTTCGCCCAGACGGCGGCGACCGGCTGCCAGACGCGGACAAGCGCGCCGGCGTCGTCGACGGAATCGACCGGCGTCTCGAGCGTCGCGCGCGTGCGCAGCTCGCCCTCGCTCGCAAGGCGGCTCATGCGAGCCTCCCGCGCCGGAACGGCGCGACCAGCGCCGCCGCGCGCGGCGGCAGGCTGGTCGCGTCGGTGGTCGCGACATCGCCGCGATTCTCGAACCAGTAGGACGCCAGCGCGAGGATCGCGTGACGCAAGGGCGCCGGCGTATCGGCAGGATCGCCGTAGCCCGCCACGACGTCGATCTCGATGCCGGCGGACCGCGCGCCGGGTTGCGGCGGCGCGGTCGTGAAGACGATGCGCGCCCGCTCGGGCGCGCCGACCAGACGCCAGCGCGCCGTTGCGACCGTCTGCGGCTGTCCCGCCGCGTCGTAGACGCGGATGGCCGAAACGGATTGAACCGGCGCGAGCGGAAGAACCATCTCCGGCAGCGGACCGCCGCGCCGCGCCGCCAGGATCGACCAGCTTTCGTTCGCGCCCGCCCAGGGCCAGGCGTCGAGCGCGATGCGCCAGTCCTGCGTCGTCAAGGCGCGGCGCGTCGCCGATTCCACCAGCATCCGGCCGGCTGTAATCAGCGAGGCGATCGCGGCGTCTTCGTCATTGCCGTCAACGCGCAACCACGCTTTCGCTTCGGCAAGCGACACGGGTTCGACCGCCGGCGGCGCGATCAGGATGGTTTGCATGAATGATGGTCCTGCTTTCGCGGCGCGGGCCGGCATGGCAGAAGGAGCCATGTCGTTTTCGCGCCTGCTGATCCTTCTCGTCGCGCTCGCGCCCGTCCGCGCACTCGCCCTGGTGGGGCCGACGGGCGAGGCAGGCGCCTACGCGCCGCATGTCGTGATGGCGCTGGCGCAGAGCGGGCGCGGCGCGGGCTTCTGCTCCGGCGCGGTTCTCGCGCCGAACATCGTGCTGACCGCCGCGCATTGCGTGGCCGCGCCCGGCGCGACGCGGGTGCATTTTCGCGACGGTTCCGGGACGCCGGCGCTGATGGCGGTGAAGCGCGTGGCGCGCCATCCCGGTTTTCGCGCCGACGCGGTCGCGGCGCGCGTGGCCTCGATCGATCTCGCGCTGGTCGAGACGACCGAGCCTCTGCCCTCTTCCTTCACGCCTGTCGCGATGGGCGATGCGCCGAACGAAACCGGCGCCTTGCTCGACGTCGCGGGCTTCGGCGTGTCCAGGCCGGGCGTCGCGTCGACATCGGGCGTGTTGCGGCGCGCGCGGCTTTCGCTGCGCGCGCCTTTGTCGAATGTTCTCCTGTGGCTCGACAGCCCAGAGGGCGCCGGCGCCTGCACCGGCGATTCCGGCGCGCCGGTTTTCGCCAATGGCGCGCTCGTCGGCATCGTCGCCTTCGCGCAGGGTCCGAACGGGCGAGGCTGCGGCGGGCTCACGCAGGCCGTTCGGCTTGCGCCCTATCGCGCCTGGATCGAGCGGACGATCGCGGGGTGGCGATAGCCGCAGGCTGTCATGCCGCGCAAGTTCTCCTTACGACACGCCAAACTTCATCAGCTTGATCGCGTCGAAGTTCTGCACGCCGCCGCCGACGCGCTTGGTCGTGTAGAACAGCACATAGGGCTTGGCCGAATAGGGATCGCGCAACACGCGCACGCCGACGCGATCGACCACGACATAGCCGCGCTCGAAATCGCCGAAGGCGAGCGCGAGCGAATTGGCGGCGATGTCGGGCATGTCCTCGGCCTCGACGAGGGGGAAGTTCATCAGCGTCGCCTGCGCGCCGAGCGTCGCAGGCGGCTCCCAGAGATATTCCCCCGTCGAGGTCTTGAACTTGCGGATCGCGGCCTGCGTCTTGCGATTGCAGACGAAGCGCGCGTTCTGCCGGAAGCCTGCCTTCAGCGCGTAGACGAGATCGTACAGGATGTCCGACGGGTTGGAGGCCGGAAAGGCGGCCGACACGCCCGTCGCGACATAGCCGATATTGCCGAACGACCAGGAGGCCTGCGGCGTCGTCGTATAGGCGAGGAAGCCCTTCGGCTTGTTGACGCCGTCGCCCGAGACGAAGGCAGCGCCTTCCTGCTCGGCAAAGACGACCGCGACTTCGTCCGCGATCCACTGCTCGATGTCGACGACCGCATCGTCGAGCAGCGTCTGCGTCGCCGCGGGCATGGCGTAGAGCTCCATCGCCGCGAAGGTGAGATCGGAAATCTGCTGGTTGGCCGATTGCGGGCGCGGGTCGGTCTCGGCGACCCAGCCCGACGCGGGACCCGTGGTCGAGAAGGCGCGCTTCAGCGAGGCGCCGGAAATCTCAACGACATTGGCGATGGCGCGAATCGGCGAGACGCTCGACATGCGTCGCAGGATTTCGCGTTCGGCCGGCACGGGCACGAGATAGCCGCCGTCCGGCCCCGAGCCTCGGCTCAGCGCCTTCCGTTCGATCGACTTGAGGCCGCCGGCTTCGCCCGCGCGCATGTAGAGGCCGAAGGCCGCCTTGTGCTCGCGCTCGACATGGTCGTTCCTGATCGCGCCGCCGAGACGCGGCCGCGCGCTGTCGAGCGCGAAACGGTCGAGGCGGCTCTTCGTCTCGTCGAGCGCGCGATCGATGCGCGTCAGCTTTTCTTCGGTGACGACGTCCGACGTCAGGCGACGCTCGATCTGGTCGAGGCGTTCGTCGTTGGTTTCGCGGAAGGCCGCGAAGGCGCGGTGCAATTCCTCGAAGGCGGCGGCCTCCGAGGCGTAGGACTTGTTTTCGAGATCGTGCATTGTCTACCTCACGTCAGATGCGCCGTCGCGCGGAAAGGTCCCGCGCCGGACGGCGAAGCGCGGGTCAGCGCCTGTGGCGCGGAAGGTTCAGAGACGTGCGCTGGCGCTCTTCACCGCCGTCACGCGCGCCTGGGGCAACATGGGAAAGGTGACGAGCGAGATTTCCCAGAGGTCGAGCTTCTGGAGGCGCCGCAGGCCGGTGTTGTGGTCGTCGACGGCGCGCTGCGTGCGGAAGCCGATCGACAGGCCGTCGACCTGACCCTCGCGCATCAGCGCGAGACTCTCTCGCGCGCGAGAAACTTCGAGGTTGAGGCGACCCTTGACCCTGAGGCCGCGCGTATCCTCCTCGACCATGAGCCATGCGCCGATCGGTTCGGCGGGATCGTGCTGCCAGAGCATCTTGACGCGATCGGCTCCGCGCTTGCGAAGGCTGTCGCGAAAGGCGCCGGGCATGACGACATCGCCGCCGAGGTCGGCGACGCCGAAGAGGCTGGCGTAGCCCTCGAACAGGCCGGCGGCGTCGACCTCGCCGAGGGCCAGCGGCGCGCGTTTGCTCTCGGGCGCGCGCGCCGACTCTCGATTGAGCGCGCGCGTCAATGTTCGCGCCATGACAGCGCGGTCCAGGAAGGCCATGTCAAACTCCAGGAAACTCGGATCGCGAACCCCCGGGCTCGCTTTCACGCGCAAAATGCGAGCCTGAAGGCTCGCGGTCCCCGCCTAGGCGTGGTCGCGCGCGCCGGCGCGCTCCGCGCGCTCGTGCTCGGCAAGGCGCTCGAGCGTGCGCCAGAAGGCGCGGATCAAGGCATCAGGATCGCGGCGGCGCTGCGGGCGGCGCGCGCGATTGCGGAAACGGAAGGTCATGTCAGGCCTCGCGGCCGAAGCGGCGATTGAAACGCGCGAGCTCGCGCAGGAAGAGATCGAAGCGGCGGTTGGACGCGGCGAGTTCGCGCAGCGCGTACCAGAGCATCGTCGTGGCCGCGCAGGCCCAGAGAAAGAGCGCGATATGCGCTAGATCGCCACGCGCGGCGACGAGGGCGAGGAGGTCGTTCATGGAATGCTCGCCACACCTCGGATCGTTGGCGTGAAATTTACTTGATCTCCTGATCTTGGAGACATTTCGAACACAATCCTTCAAGGCAGAGACTTCTGCAATCGAACCGTTC
The DNA here is from genome assembly GCA_039808645.1 of Rhodoblastus sp. GTDB lineage: Bacteria > Pseudomonadota > Alphaproteobacteria > Rhizobiales > Beijerinckiaceae > JAJXWB01. The sequence continues at coordinate 18,470 of JBDHTL010000030.1, forward strand.
GCGCACTGATGATCTCTCGCTAGGCGCGACTCTTGCAATTAGCGCGATAGAGGCGCTGCAATTCATTCTTGCCAACGATCGAATCCTTGATGAAGTAGTCTCGTCCATCGGGTATTGCATCGAACGTGACTTGAAACCGTGGGTCGCCCCAGAGGGCAAAGATATATGCGAGCTGAAGACGGCAGCCAGAATGCAGCGCCTCTATACGAGGATGGTTGTCGTTCAGAAGCGCTTCCAGATCCGCCCGCGCTTCGTCCAACCTGCCGCTCCAAAGTAGAATTCTCGCGCGATGATGACGGAGAAATTTCCCCGGGATATCGTCAACAAGAATGTGAGCGGCAAGAACACGCGTCGCGTCGTCGATGTTGCCTTCGATGTGATGCAGGTGCGCCTTCCAACCTGCAAGTGTCGCTTCGCTCATTTCGCTATCGACGGCGTGTCTTTCAAGCGCGAGATGGGCGCCCTTGAAATCGCCGGCCCGGGCGCGCTTCATGAATTCAGAATTGCGACGGTCGGTCCACTCACTGGTCATGCTGTCATCTTTCATATTCCTTTGAGGCTGATCGACAAGTCTAGCCCACTGGATTTCCACCGCCACGCTCGGACACGAGGCCTCTCGCACAGTCGTTTGGATCAGAATAGCCGCCAGTCAGGCCGCGCGGGGGATTCGGCAGCGCCAGCAGACTCTGGCAGCGTGCGAGTGCGTCCGCCCATTCCTCAGCGCAACCCTCGGGCATATGGATCGCCATATCAAGGCCACCGTCATCGCCGTATTCTTTGCGCCGAAGGCGCGTGGACGTCTCACATCCGCATGAACGGATCGACATCACGCTTGAAGCGCCTCCCCCCGCAGCAAACCCCAACAACTCCCGCTTCTCGTCCGCCGACAGAAATGTCGCCGCGTCCACGCGCGCCCATTCCGCCGCGCGTTCTGCGCTGAGCGCGTCGATGCGGTCCACATCGTAATCGAAGCGCAACGCCGGCCAGGCTGGCCTCAGCCAGTGCTCGAAGGCGCGCTGCAGGCGCTGCGCCATGGGGATGACGGCCTGGCGCCAGAAGGCGGCGTTGGCTTCCACATAGTTGGCGCGCGTGTTGTCGCCGGGCAGGCCCAGCACCAGCGGCGGCACGCCGAAGCACAGCGCGATCTCGCGCGCCGCCGCGGCCTTGGCCTCGATGAAATCCATGTCCTTGGGCGAGAGCGACAGCGTCTTCCAGTCGAGGCCGCCGTCGAGCAGCAGCGGGCGGCCGGCATTGTCGCGACCGGAAAAATTCTCTTCCAGTTCGCTCTTCAGGCGGTCGAATTGCGCATCCGTGAATTGCGCGCCGTCGCTCGCGCCATAGACGAGCGCGCCGGAGGGCCGCGCGGCATTGTCGAGCAGCGCCTTGTTCCAGAAGCCCGCCGCATTGTGCGTGTCGATCGCCACATGCGCGGCGGCGAGCGGCGGCAATCCGTAGTGGTCGTCGAGCGGCGAGCCCAGGCGAATGTGCATGATCGGCTCGACGCCTTCGCCGCGCAGGACGTAGCGCACGCGGTCGCCGCCGAAGACGTATTCGTAGGCCGCCGGCCAGCCGTTCGCGCCCGGCGAAACGCTCATGCGATCGCTGCGCAGGGCGTAGATCTCGCGCACCTGGCCGTCCAGTTGCGCGCCCTCGACATAGGCGTTGCCGAAGAGCAGCAGGTTGACCACGAGAGTTTCGATCAGATCGGTCGACGTCTGCGCGGGGTTGGGACGGGCCAGCAGATCGAGCAGCGGATGGGCGGTCAGTTCCGCCCTGCCCTCGTAGAGACGCCACGGGACGGTCGCGACGCATTCGGCGACCATGCGCACGCAGCGATGGACGACGGCGTTGCGCTCGAATCCTTCGCGCGTCAACGCCACATAGTCGCGCGGCGTCCAGCGCGCGGCGCCGAGCGTATGCAACGCCAGCATGGCGCCGGCGCGCGAGCGTTTTTCTTCGCGATGGCTTGCGCCAAAGAGGCGGGAAAGAAGCGACATGCAGATTTCTCTTTGAGGACGTGTTTGCGGCGAAGCCCCATCCCCACCCTCCTCGGCTTCGCGGGAGAGCAAGGAGACGCGTGGCGCCAGGTAGATTTTCGATTCAACGATGCCTGCCGTCCGCTCTCCCACTGCCGCGATGCCGGCTGTCGCCGACTTCGACCAGATGCGGGGAGGGAAGGGAGGGGACGCCTACAACCGCCGCACGCGGGGCGTCGCGCGTCGTCCTTCCAGCGCAAGATGCGTGACCGCCCAGACGAGCGCGTCGAGACGGTCGGGGCTCGCGCCGCCCGGAAGCCCGTCGGGGCCGAAGCAACACATTTCGTCTTCGAGCTCCGGAAAGACGCCGGCGTGGCGCACGCGGTTCTGCTCGTAGAGCAGCGCGACCGGCGAGGCGCGCAGGTATTTTCCGCGCGACGCGCGAACCTTCACCACCGGCACGGCGTCGTCGGCCTGCGCGATCACCGCCGCGACCATGTCGCCGCCCTGATTGACCTCGACCACGAGCGCGTCGGCCTCGAGTTCATGATAGAGCGCGACCGCGCGCGCCGCCCATTCGGCCGGCCGCGCGGCGGCGAGCGTCGCGTCGCGCAGGACGTGGACGACATTGTCCGCATCGACGCCGACCGCCACGATGCCGCATTTGTCGGCGCGCTTGTGCGAAGCCGCAGGCGGATCGACCGCGACGACAATTCGCGACAGCTGCGGCGCGACGTCGATGCGCGCGCGTTCGAGCATGTCGCGCGACCAGAGCGCATCGGCGCGCTCCTCGACGATGGCGCCGTCGATCTCCTGGCGGCCGAGCCGCGTGCCGCCGTATCGCTCCTCGATCGCGCGCAGGAATCCGGGCGCCAGATTCTCGGCGTTGGCGCGGGTCGAGGCGCGCGTCACGGCGTTGGCGGGATCGGCCATGAGTTTCTTCAGAAGCGCGAGCGGGCGCGGCGTCGTCGTCACCATGGCGCGCGGCCAGTCGCCGAGGCGCAGACCGAATTGCAGCATGTCCCAGACCTCCTGCGCGTGGCGCCATTTGGCGACCTCGTCACACCAGGCGGCGTCGAATTGCGGCCCGCGCAGGCTCTCGGGATCCTCGGCCGAAAACACCTGCGCGATCGCGCCGTTGCGCCACGTCAGACGCCGGCGCGAGGCCTCCCATTGCGGGCGGTCCCACTTGCCATGCGCGGCGAGAACGCCCGAGACGCCCTCCACCATCACGTCGCGCGCATCCGCCCAGGTCTCTCCGATCAGCGCGATGCGCGCGACGGGCGCCTCGGAAAAATCGACAAAGCCGCCGGCCAGTCCGCGCACCCATTCCGCGCCGGCGCGCGTCTTGCCCGCGCCGCGCCCGCCGACATAGAGCCAGGCGCGCCAACGCGCGCCGTTCGGCGCGGCGGCTGGCGGCATCTGCGTCTTTCGCGCGCGGAAATCGAAGAAGGCGAGGATGGCCTCGAGTTCTCGCGCCGTGAAACTCGCGAAGAGCTCAGGCGCTTTCCCCGTCTTCGCGCAGGCGATCAATCCGTCGCGCAAGTTCGCGCCGGAGCTCGGCGAGATCGAGCGGGGGGGCGTCGGCGCCGCCATCGCGTCGATCATCCCGCGCTCGACCATCCTGCGTCGTATCCTTCTCCAGCGCGCGCAGGCTTTGCAGCGTGCGCGTCAGGCTCGCCATCAGACGGGCCGTTTCGTCGGGGTTCGCGTCCGGACCGCGCGCCCGGGCGGCCTCCAGCGCGCCTTCGAGTTGCGCGCGGATGCGGGCGATCAGCGTCGGCATGTCGACCAGGCCGGGCGGCGGCGGCGAGGCGCGCGGCGACGCCTTCGGCGTCTTGCTTGCTTTTCCCGGGGCCGGCTGGCGGCTTTGCCGCGGCTTGCGCCGCGCGGCGCCGCGGGTCGGAGGCGACTTGTCCCGAAGGCTGCGCGGGCGCCAGCCGCAAGCGCGCTTCAGCGCGTGCAGCTTCTGTTCCGACACCTGTTCATCGGCGGCGATCGCGGCCACCGTCTCGTCAGCGGCCTCGTAGCGGCGCCGCAAGCGCTCGATCGTTTCGGGCGAAAACCTGTTCCTGATGGACATGCCGGGCGTCGATCCAAACACGTCGCGCCGGCCAGTTCGCGATCGCCGCGCCGCCGCAAAGCGCAAATGTGGAGAATGCCCGGACCCTACAGATCCAGCGCGCCGGTGTCAAGGAAAAAAATCATATTATTTGACGGCCTGCCCATAAGACAGCGCCGCGCATTCGAAACTTCCTGACTTTTCAGCCTGATATGGGGCAGCCAGTATCAGCGATTATTCCTATTGCACCAGGCGCAGCACGCCGGACGTCGCGGAGACCGCGATGGCCGAGAAAGCCGTCTGCAGCGAGGCGGAATCGGTCGCCACGTAGGAATAGCCGGTCTTGGTCGCGCATTGCTTCAGCAGGTTCTGCGCATCGGCCTGCTGCGACGAGGTCAGATAGCCGGTGTGGTTGAACACGACGGTATAGATGGTGACGCCCGCATTCTTGGCCGCCGTGCAGGCCGCGGTGAGTCGATTGTCCATCAGCGTCTTGAAGCCGCTGTACGTCTGCACGTTGTTGGCGCTCCACAGGCGCGATCCGCCGAGATAGCCGTAGGCGGAATAGTCCGACACGCCGTCGGAATTGTAGCTCACCGAATTGTTGCCATTGTCGATCAGCTCGTTCACGCCGTCGGTCATCAGCACGATCACCTTCTGCAGGCCGGTCGTGTTGTAGGCCTTGCCGTCGGCAAAGGGCGCGTTGGGCGACAGCGTGCGCCAGGCCCAGGCGAGACCTTCGGAAACGATCGTGCCGCCGCTCTGCCAGTATTTCAGGCCGTTGATCTTGGCCGTCACATCCGCCTTGACGTTGGTCAGACGGAGAATCGGATCGGGGCAGCCCATGTTCGGGCCATAGGTGTAGCCGTTGGAATCCGGCGTCTCCTGGATGATGGCGGCGTTCGAGCCGTTGTACTTGAGAAGCCAGCGGGCGCCGTTCCAGTCGTACTGCCCCAGCTGCGTCCAGCCCCAGTTGCTCGGAATCGAACCCTGGTCGGTCGTCGACAGGTAGCCGCCGTCCTTCATGTAATTGTTGTGGAAGCCCTTGGTCGACGCCGAATAAGCGCCGGGCGCCACATAGTTCCAGGTGAAGGGCGAGTAATCGGGCTCGTCCGGCGCGAAATAGGGCACGTACAGCGAGGCGCTGTCGCTCGTGCTCGGCGCGTCCTCGCTGATGTCGTAGTCCTTGGTGGCGGCGAGGCCCGCGCCCCAATTGCTGTTGAGCCAGCTCTGTTCGGACTTGCTCAGGCGCGCCTCGACGCAGCCTTTCCAGGCGACGGCGCCGCCGGTCGGCGTCTTCATGCGCTTGAACAATTCGTACTGGCTGACGGTATCGGGATTGGCGAGCCAGTCGCAGCCGCCGGTCGAGTACAATCCCCAGATATCCCTCTGGACCGTGCCGAAACCGCTCGGGATCGTGTAGGTCTTGCCGGACTTCGAGGACGTCCAGCTTTTCGTCGTGATGGGCGCCGTCGCCGGCGTCACGTCCGCCGCATGCGCGGAGGAAACGCCGAACAGTTCCTGCGCGAGATTGCGGATGGGCTTGAGGATGTCGAGGATGTCGCGCGCATCGCCCGAGCCGCCGCCGCCGGCGCCGCTCGAACCGCCGCCGCCGCTCGACGGGCCCCAATAGAGACTGCAGTTCTTCGAATAGGTCAGCCAGGCGCCGCGGTACCATTCGCTGTTGAACGGATTCTGCGCGGTCGTATCGATGTATTTGGAGATGCTGGTCGCATCCGTGAGGCCCGGATTGACCACCGCCACGTAGGGCACGACGCTGACGCGCGCCGCGCCGCCGCCGGCGCCCATCACGGTGTCGACGAGCGTGTTGGCGGCCGACTTCAGGTCCGCCATGTTGTTGGACATGGAGCCCGTGTTGTCGAGGGCGAGCGCCATTTCGAGCGGCTTCGAGTTCGAGACGCTGTTGGTCGTGGCGCGCGAGGTCACCTCGAAACGCATCGAGGACCTGCCCAGCACCCTGGACACGATCGTGGGCATGTATCCGGAGATCGTGACCTGATACAGACCGGGCGAGACGTCCGTCTCGGTCACGGTCAGGTTGAGCTTGGAGGCCGTGGCGGCGAAATAGGCGTTGGCCGTGTTGCTCGCGACCGTCTGGCGGTTCGCCTGCGTGCCCGACGCCTGGGCGCCCGCCGCCAGGACGGCCGCGTCCGCGGCGGCGCGCGCTTGCGTGAGCATGGCCGTGCCGCGGCTGTAGTCGATCGAGGCGCCGATCAGGCCGAGCGTCGGGATGGCCGCGACCGTGAAGAGCACAGGAATCGAGCCGCGCTCGTCGCGACGCAGCCGGCTCGCCGAAGAAAGCAACGCAATGATCTTGTCGCGGCAAAACATGGCAATTTCCGAATTGACGAATTCCTTGCCTCAATCCCTACGCGAAACATCTCAAGTTGATGTAAATCACACCACAGTTGCGACCCTAAATGTCGTTAACCTGTCTTCCGCAAGGTTGTTTGTCCGTGAGATCAAAGCGTTGCTGAATCTGGAGACGGCGGGGCGATGTTGACGGCGGACGTCGAGAACGACCAGCCCGGCCCCCTTTTCACCCTCGGCGCGGCGGCCGATCCCGGCAAAACAGCGCGGCTGGCGCGCATTTTCGTCGTTGCGGTCCTGGCGCATGCGGCCGTCGTCGGGCTGGTGGTCTGGAGCGAGCGGACCCGCGGGGACGGCGCCCCGACCGCGGCCACCGAGATTCCCGTGGAAATAGCGAGCCTGGAGGAAGCCGAGGGGCGTCCCGAAATGCGACAGGCGGCGAAGCCGCCGGCGCCGTCCGCGATCGAACCGCGGGACGACAATCAGCCGCGCGCGACCGAATCGAAGGAGCGCCCGGCGCAGCAATCGAGCGATCTTCCAAAGGGCCAGGTCGTCGAACGGCCAAAGGAAACGGACAAGCCGCAGGCCGCGCGCACGCGCGGCTCCGAGGCGAGACCCGACGAGCCGCGCGAGGAGCCGGCCAATCCGTTCGGCGGGCTGACGGCCGTCGAGAAACCGGCGCCGGTCGAGCCGACGCCCACCTTCCTCTCGCCGCATGCGATAATGGGCGCCGCGCGACCGCGGCCGCGGCAGGATCCGACAAACGACAATTATCGCGCCAAGGTGCTGGGCACGGTCGCCGCCAACATGATCGACCCCGAACGGCCGCGGCCGAAGGCGCTGACGATCGTCGGGTTCCGGCTCGACGCGCAGGGCGGGCTGGAATCCGTTTGGCTGGTGCGTCCGTCAGGCTCGGCCGACCTCGACGCTGAAGCCGTCGACATGGTGCGCCGCTCGGCGCCCTTCCCTGCGCCGCCCGCCGGCGCCGAACGCAATTTCGCCGCCGCCATCGCCTTCGGCGGCGATTGAGGCCGGTACGCGACGGTCAGCTGCGGCCCTTGCCGCCGAGATCGAGAATATAGGCGGCGAGCGCATCGACCTCGTCGGCGCCGAGAAGCAGGTTCGGCATGTTCCGGTGCGAGGAGCGCAGGAACACCTTGAGCGACAGTTCGGTCGTCGACGGCATCTTGCCGATCTCCATGAAACTCGGGCCCTCGCGACCGCCCGCGGGAGCGCCGATCCCGACGTCGTGGCAGCGGGCGCATTGCGCCTGCGCGATCTTCGCGCCATCGGCCGGTTGCGCCGCCGCGGCGGCGGTCAGCGCGCACAGGAACAGGCCGGCGGTCGGAAATCTCATCATTCGGGGCCTCCACGGCTTTGCCGCACCATACAGGAGAATGCGATCGGCGGCGGCTGCCGCGCATCGCCGCAGCGTTCATTCCTTGCGGGACTTGCGGGCCCGGCCGGCTGATTTCGGCCATTTGCCCGGCCAGGACACGATGAAACCGGGCAGGTCGTCGATCGCCACGTCCTCCTCCAGCGCCGAAACCTTGTCGTGGCAGGAGACGCCGGCGCGCCGGACGCTGTCGGGATCGCCCGAGACCAGCGGGTGCCAGTCCGGCAGGTCCCTGTTTTCGCGGCGCAGCCTATAGGCGCAGGTCGGCGGCAGCCAGGGGATCTGTTCGACATTCTCGGGCGTCAGCCGCACGCAATCGTGTACTTTTCGCGCACGACGGGCGTAATCCCGACAACGGCAGGTTCCGGCGTCGAACAATTTGCAGGCGACGTCGGTGAAGTGGATGCGGCCGGTATCCTCGTCCTCGAGCTTGACGAGACAGCAGCGGCCGCAGCCGTCGCAGAGCGATTCCCACTCGCGTCGGGTGAGTTCGCCCAGCGGCTTGCGCCAGAAAGGCGGTTCAGCGGCGGCCTTGCCGCTCTTGCGTCGTATTTGCGTCATTCTGGCGCCGAACCCGGGGGCACGAATTGTGCTGGAACGCACGACCGCGCAATGCGCGTCGTTGCGCTCCGCGTCAAGTCGTTTAGAAAGCCTTAACAAGGGACACCGACGTTGCGGCAGGACAGAGACAGCGGCGGCATTTTCGCCAGCCTGCGCAAGCGCGTGGGCCGGGCGGCGCTTGCGGTCGATTCCTTCGTCGACAGCTGGTTCTACGAGAGCAGCCGCCGCGCGCGCGACAGTTTCGCAAGTTTCTCCGCCTTCATGGACCGGTTCCACGTCTCGGGGCTGAAGAAGCTCGGGGTGGAGCTCGCCTGCGAGACGCTGACGCTCGGGCTCGGCGGGCTGCTGATCGCGCTCACCTTCGCGCAGATGGCCTTCCGCGAGACCTCCGACGACTGGCTGAAGAAACAGGACCTCGCGATCACCTTCCTCGACCGCTACGGCAAGGAGGTCGGCAAGCGCGGCATCCTGCACGACGATTCGATCGCGCTCGACCAATTGCCCGACCATCTGATCAAGGCGGTCCTGGCGACCGAGGACCGCCGGTTCTTCGAACATTGGGGCGTCGATCCGATCGGCACGACGCGCGCGTTGACGGCCAATGCGCGCGCGAGCGGCGTCGTCCAGGGCGGCTCGACGCTGACGCAGCAGCTCGCCAAGAACCTGTTCCTCTCGAACGAGCGCTCGATCGAGCGCAAGATCCGCGAAGTGTTTCTGGCCATGTGGCTCGAAGCGCGCCTTTCCAAGCGCGAGATTCTCAAGCTCTATCTCGACCGCGCCTACATGGGCGGCGGCACGTTCGGCGTTCAGGCCGCCGCCGAATTCTATTTCGGCAAGTCGGTGAAGGACCTGAGCCTGGCCGAGGCCGCCATGCTCGCCGGTCTGTTCAAGGCGCCGACCAAGTTCGCGCCGCACGTCAATCTGCCGGCGGCGCGCGCGCGCGCGGCGGACGTGCTCAGCAATCTCGTCGACGCCGGCTTCATGACGCAAAGCCAGATCTTCACGGCGCTGCGCAATCCCGCGACGCCGGTGGAGCGCGAGCGCGTCGATTCGCCCGACTGGTATCTCGACTGGGCCTATCAGGAGGTCAAACGGCTCGCGCTGGCCGGCAAGCTCGGCTCCGACCGCGTGCTGACGGTGCGCACCGCGCTGGATTCCGCCGTGCAGTCGAAAGCCGACGAGACGGTCGAGGAGCAGTTGCGCGAGCACGGCCGCGCCTATCACGCCAAGCAGTCGGCAATGGTGGTGATCGAACCCGGCACGGGCGCCGTGCGCGCCATCGTCGGCGGCCGCGACTACGGCGCGAGCCAGTTCAACCGCGCGACCGACGCGCTGCGCCAGCCAGGCTCCTCGTTCAAGCCCTACGTCTACCTGACCGCGCTGATGAGCGGGAAATTCACGCCGAACACGGTCGTCGTCGACGGGCCGGTGTGCCTCGGCAACTGGTGCCCGAGGAACTACGGCGGCGGTTTTGCGGGCTCGGTGCCGCTCACCATCGCGCTCGCCAAGTCGCTCAACACGATCGCCGTGAAACTGTCGATCGCCATCGGCGACCCGAAGAAGGGCGTGTTCCAGGCAGCGAAGGAGGGTCGCGCGAAAATCGTCGACACGGCGCGCAAGCTCGGCGTGACCGCGCCGCTGATCGACACCGTGTCCATGCCGATCGGCGCCGACGAAGTGACGGTGATCGAACATTCGGCCTCCTATGCGGCCTTCGCCAACGGCGGCAAGCGCATCTCGCCACATGCCGCCGTCGACATCCGCAACAGCAAGGGCGACGTCATCTATCGGTTCGACGACGACGGCCAGAAGCCCGTCCAGGCGATCCCTGAAAACAAGATCGCCGAACTCAACACCATGCTGACCCAGGTCGTGCAGGCGGGCACGGCACGGCGCGCCGAACTCGGCCTCGGCTTCGCGCAGGGCGGCAAGACCGGCACGACGAACGGCTACAAGGACGCATGGTTCTGCGGCTTCACCGCCGCGCTCGCCGGGTGCGTCTGGTACGGCAACGACGACGACACGCCGATGGCCAACATGACAGGCGGCTCGCTGCCGGCGCAGACCTGGCACGACGTGATGCTGTTCGCCCATCGCGGGCTCGAGCCGAAGCCCCTGCCCGGCGTTCCGCTACCGAGCGCGACGCCGACCGCGCAGGCCACGCCCGCCGGGCCGGCCGGGCCGGCCGGCTTCGTCGCGACCGCGCCCTCGACCCTGTCGCGCCAGACCGGCGAAGCCCTCGGCGCCGTGCAGCGCCTGTTCCGCGCCGCCGACGGCCGCCGCGCCGATCTGGGCGGCGCAGAGGCGCCGCGCCGTTTCCGCGCGGTGGGCGGGACCGAGTAGCGCTGGATGAGCGTCGCGCATTATCACAGCGTCGAGGAGACAAGATCGCGGCTCGGCGCCTATGCGAAATCGGCGATCGCCGGCCTCGTCGGCGTCGCACTCGGCCTTGCCGCCACCTATGTGGCGACATTCGGGGCCTTTCCGTTCGGCGCCGCCCATTCGGGACCGTGGACGTCCTGGCCGAAGGCCGGCGCGGCCGACGCCGACCCTTATGCGCGCGCGATCATCGCGCGCCAGGCCGTGGCGCCGCTCGGCAATGGCGAGGGGCTCGCCTTTGTCGCCACGACCGACGATTCCGGCCGGCCGCTCGACGGCTCCTGCGACTACAGGATCGCCGGCTCGCCGCCGGTCGCGCGCTTGTGGACACTCAACCTGTTCACGCCCGAAGGCCGCCTGCTCGCGCCCGGACCGGGGCGGCGGGCGATCTCCTCCGATCAATTGCTGCGGTCGGCCGGCGGCGAATTCGAGATCGTCGTCGCGCCGTCGGCGCGCCCGGGCAACTGGCTGTCGACGCCGAACGGCGCGCCCTTCGCGATCTCGCTCAATCTCTACGACACGAACGTCAGCCCGACGCAGACCTCGCTCGAAGGCCTGACGCTCCTGTCGATCACGCGCGGGGATTGCCTGAAATGACGCGCGAGCGCGGCCCGATCGTGCTGCCCTGGGCGCTGGGCGCGCTGTTCATCGCCGGCATCGTGCACATCTCCTCCGTCTTCCTGATGCCGGGCTTCGCGCAGAACGACGCCTATGTGCGCCTCGGCGGGCGCACGCGCGGGGTGACCGCGCTGCCCGACCCCAGCATCGCGCAATCCATGCCGTTCCAGGACCAGCAGGCCGAATATTCGGTCTGCCATTTCGATCTCGAGCAGGGAGCAACGCGCGTGCGCTCGAGCGTGACGCAGGACGCGCTCGTGGCGATCTCGTTTCACGATCGCACGGGGCGGATTTTCTATTCGACGACGGACCGCGCGGCGCTGCGCGGACGCATCGAGGCGCTGCTGCTGACGCCGCGCCAGCTCGACAGCGTGGAAGCGAGCGATCCGGAAGACCAGGCGCCGCAGGAATTGCGGCTCACGCCGCCGACGCAGACCGGCTTCGTGCTGGCGCGGGCGTTGATCGAACAGCCCGGCGGCCGCGCGGCCGCGCGTCAGGCGGCCGACGCCGTTCTCTGCCAGACAGAGCGGGAATGATGGCTCAGGCGCGCTTGCGCGGGGGGCGGCGCGGCGTCTTCGGCTTGCCGGCGCGGCTCGGCGCCTTGCGCGCGGCGATGATCGGAAGGTCGGCGTCTTCGATGCGCATGTAGCGGACGCCGGTGAAGAAGAGAATCTTGGCGCCTTCGGCGGAACGCTCGACCGCCTCGACTTGGTTGCGGGGGCGCGCCCGGAAAAAAAGAATATCGGCCATCTGTCCATCTCCGACGCGCGCCATGTGAGATCGGCCGGGGGCGCGCCTTGTCGCCAGTCTCCATTCGCGATGGTTAACTTTGTGTCAACGAATGCGATTCAATTGTGAAAGCATCCTCTCCGACGCGAGCGTGCAACACAATGGACGAGACGTTGCGGAAGCGCCTGGCTGCGCTGACCGCCGCTGGCAGGGCGCAATCGCTCGACTTCGAGGGCGTGGCCGCGCGCGTGGCGACCGACCGTTTCGTCGCGCTCGAGGCGCCGGACGCGGCAGATCGCGCGCGCTACGAAGACATGATGCGCGGCGCGGTCGCGCATATGGACGAGCCGACGGCGCAGCGCATCGCGGAAACTCTCGCGCGCTGCCCGGCCGCGCCGGCGGCCGTGCTGGCCGACCTGATCGCGCACGGACCCGAAAGCGCCGCGCGCGTTCTCGAACTCGCGCCCGCGCTGCCGGCCGC
>JBDHTL010000031.1:0-30645 GCA_039808645.1 Rhodoblastus sp.
CCCTGAACGCGCCGCGGCCGTACCTTTCAATTGGCTGACACGAATGCTCAGGCAGCTTTCAGGGCGCAGCCGCTAGCTTGCACTCACGACGGCGGCTGGGCGCCGATCGTGATGGAGAGAGCTGAAATGCAAAAGATAGTTTTGATAGTCGCAGCCGCATCGATCGGCGCCGCCGTCTCCGCGCCCGCGCAGGCCAGCAGCCTCGGTCGGCCCTGCACCAGCGCGCCTCAGGCGCAATGGCTGTCGCTCGAAGAGCTCAAGGCCAAAGCGGAAGCCCAGGGCTACAAGGTGCAGAAGGCGAAACTCAAAGCCGCCTGCGGCGAGATCTATGCGCTCGACGCCGCCGGATTGCGCACCGAGTTGTTCCTCGACCCGACGTCCGGCCAAATCGTCGCGAAGGAATGACAGCGATGACGACCGCAGAATCGGTTGGGGCCGGCGCCGCGCCTCCTGGCGCGGCAGCGGTCCCGGAAACGTCAGAAACCGTGCGTGTGTGGGATCCCTTCGTACGCGTGTTCCACTGGAGTCTCGTCGGGCTGATCGCCGTCACGTTCGTGACCGGCGATCGGTTCGAGAGGATGCACATTGCTGCGGGCTCGACGATCGGGGTCCTCGTGGCGCTGCGCCTGCTCTGGGGCTTCGTCGGATCGCATCACGCGCGTTTCGACGATTTCGTGCGCGGGCCTCGGACGACGGTCGCCTACGCACGCGCGGCGCTACTCGGTCGCGCGCCGCGCTGCCTTGGCCATAATCCGGTCGGAGGCGCGATGATCGTCGCGCTGCTCGCCACGATTGCGGCGATCTCGATCAGCGGCGTTCTCATGACCACGGACGCCTTCTGGGGCTCCCAATGGCTCGAGGACGTGCACGAGGCGCTCGCCTATGCGTTGCTGGGTCTCGTCGCCCTGCATGTCGCGGGCGTGCTCGCGTCGAGTTTCGCGCACGGCGAGAATCTCGTGCGCGCGATGGTGACCGGCCGCAAGCGTCGATCATGACACGAGCGACTGCGCGTCGGCCGGAAATTTCAGTTCGGCGCGCAGCCCGCCGAGATCCGAGCGCCCGAGCGACAGCTTTCCCCCATAAGCCTCGACGAGATCACGGACAATGGCCAGTCCGAGGCCCGAGCCCGGCTGGGCCTCGTCCAGCCTTCCGCCCCGGGCAAGCGCCGCGTCGGCCGCCTCGGCGGGAATGCCGGGACCGTCATCCTCGATAGCAAGAAGGATCGAGTCCTTTTCCTGCGCGGCGACGATCCGGACGAACCCTCCGGCCCATTTGCACGCATTCTCGCCTAGGTTGCCGAGCATTTCGGCGAGGTCCTGCGGATCGACGCGCGCCGATGCGCCCTCGTCCCTGATCTCCCATACAAGACTCTGGCCCTTTGGCGTTCGCTTCAAGACCGCGGCCACACGTTCGACGACAGGCCCGAGCGGGCAGGGCGCGCCATTGCGCGCTTCGGCGCCGGCGCGGGCGCGCGCGAGTTCGCGATCGACGTGCCGCCTGAGGCCCTCCGTCACGCCGGCGATTTCGTCGGCCAGCTCCGTTTCGCCGCGCGCGCGCAATTGTTCGGCGTCGGCCGCCAGCACAGTGAGCGGCGTCTTGAAACCATGCGCAAGATCGGCCGCCCGGCTGCGGGCGCGCCCGATCGCAATCTTCTGCGCCTCCAGCAGGTGGTCGACTTCGGCGGCGAGCGGTCGGACCTCGTCCGGAAAGTCCGCGCCTAGCCGCGCCTCGCGGCCAGCCGCCACGTCTCGCAATCGGCGACGAACCGCGTCCAGCGGACGCAATCCGATCGTCACCTGCGCCCAGGCGGCGGTGGCCAGAAATGCGGCCAGCAATCCGAGCGACGGCGCGAGATCGGACGCAAAGGCAAGACCCGCCGCATGAATCTCGCCGCGGTCGAGCGCGGTCGCGGCCCGTACGCGCGCGCCGCCAAGCCGGGCCGGCAAGATGACCGATCGCTCCACAACCAGCAGCGAACGGCCGCCTGGCCCCTTTACGACGTGTTCGTGAATGGCCGCCTCGGACAATTCGTCCGCGGGAAGATCAAGCGCGGCGTCCCAGAGCGAGCGTGATCGCAATTTCGCGCCCCCGGGCTCCGCCTCGATCTGCCAATACCGTCCGCTCAATGGCTCGGCGTAGCGCGGGTCGACCGGCGGCCGGTCCACCTGCAAGACGCCATCGGCGCTCCGGTCGAGCCCGCTCACCAATTGGCGCAGGTCGGACTGCAATTCGAGGATCATGCGGCGCTCGACGTGCCGCTCGAACAGAAGCAACAATCCAAAGCCGGCGATCGTCAGCGCGAACAGAATGGACGCGGCGCCTGCCGCCAGCAGACGAACCCTGAGCGAGCCGCGGCTCATGCCGCCGGGCGCTCAGGAATGAAATAGCCGAACCCGCGACGTGTTTCGATGAGATCGACCCCGAGTTTGCGGCGCAGACGCGCGACCAGGACTTCGATCGCGTTCGGCGCCTTGTCGTGGTCGTGCGCATATAGATGGTCCAGCAATTCGCCGGAAGAGACGACCCGGCCTGCGTGGTGCATGAGATAGCTCAGGCAGCGATATTCCAGCGGCGACACGTCGAGCGGCGCGCCGTCCACGCTCACGCGCATTTGCCGCGCATCGACAGTCACTGGCCCTATCGAGATCACCGATGACCCGCGACCGACCGAACGCCGCAACAACGCGCGCACGCGCGCCAGCAATTCCTGCATCGCGAACGGCTTGGCGAGGTAATCGTCGGCGCCGGCGTCTATCCCTTCCACGCGTTCGGCCCAGGCGCCGCGCGCCGTGAGTATCAGGGTCGGCAGTTCGCGCCCGGCGGCGCGCCAGCGTTTGAGGATCGTGAGACCGTCCATTTGCGGAAGACCGAGATCGAGCACGGCGAGATCGTAATCCCCGGTGTCGCCCCGGAACCAGGCCTCCTCGCCGTCGGCGACGGCGTCCACGGCATAGCCGGCTGCTTCCAACGTCGATGCGACCTTGCGCGAGATGCGCAGATCGTCCTCGACGAGAAGAATCCGCATCAGCGTTCCTCCCGCTTGAGAATTTGCGCCGAAGCGGCGTCGACGTAAATCTCCGAGAGCCGGCCGGCCGGCCCGACGATCTTGAATTCGTAGACCCAGCGGCCGTGCTTGCGCTTGAACGACACGCCGACCACCTCGCCGCCGAGGTCTCCTCGCAGACGGGCGAGGATTTCAACGAGCGGCAGAGCTTCGCCGCGTTCGACGACCTCTCGCGCGTCGTCGTGCTCGCGGCCGTGCGCCCGGCAGGCGCCGACAGATGCGAGCCCGGAAAGGCAAGCAACGGCAACGATCAGATGGACGAAAATCCGGCGCATGCGAGGATATTACGACATGCGATGCTGTAAATTCGCTGACATCGGTCAACAGCGAGGCGAAAGCGGGTTTTTTCTACCGTCCGATCTGCAGGCTCGGCGTCTTGCCCGGCTGAATCGGAGAACCATCATGCGTACGATCCTCATTTCCGCTCTTCTCGCGTTTGCTTTCGCTCCGGTCGCAGCTGGCGCCGGCGACAGGAATCGCACTGAACTGTCGAACGCGGGACCCAAGGCCGAGCAGATCCGCCGTAACCTCGAGGAACTCGGCTACCAGGTCAGCCACATGGAGCTCGAACATGGCCGCGTCGAATTGCGTGTCGCAAACGACGCGCCCTATTCGGCGAAGCTCGTCTACGACGCTGCGTCCGGCGAACTCCTGCGCGCATCGCTGCGCTGAACCGGGGGCCGTGATGAAAAACAGATCTTCGTTGATCTTCGCAATGCTCGCGCTCGGGTTCGCGTTCGCGTCGCCGGCCTCGGCGCAGCACTCGCACGAGAGCCACGCCGCGCCCCCGGCGATGACCCTCGACCACGGCCGCAAGTGGCCAACCGACGAGGTCCTGCGCGCAGGCATGGCAGGCGTTCGCGCAGACATGGTTTCCGCGCTCGAAAGTATTCACGCCGGTCGGTTCGACAAGGAGAACTATGCCGTGCTTGCCAAGAGCGTTCAGAGCCGGCTCGATGACGTCGTCGCGAACTGCAAGCTGCCGGAAGCCGCCGATGCACAGTTGCATGTCGCGCTTTCCCAGATGCTCGGCGGCGTTGCGGCCATGAAGACCAACGTGTCTCCCGACAAGGGCGCGGTCGCGATCGTCGACGCGCTGAACGCTTATGGCGAACACTTCGACCATCCCGGCTGGGCGCCACTGCCACACTGACATTGCTTCTGGCAGAGCAGGCAGATCGTTGCACGGTCCGGCGTTGAGGCGGCCTGAATGGCCGCCTCAAACCAACGTATTGTCGCTCAAGTCGTGTTCCGCCCGAAAGCGAATGGCTCTCGCGCCGCCCGATTGCGACCCGGCCTATGCCTTCTCCAAGCGCGCGCTTCAGGTGACGAAGATGGTCGCGATCGACACGGCCGCGCGCCTCGATCGCGATTGGCTGTCGCGCGGCATGTCGCCTGGTCCTGGCCCAAGCAGGGACGGTCTTCGCGGATGAGCGGGCTCGCATGTGGCGGCGCCGCTCTCCGGTTTTCCCTCGGTTTCGACGCGGACCCGCGCGATCGAAATCCGGGGCGTCTTCCCTCTACCGGCCCGGCGGCTTTTCTCCGGGCGGGACGGTCATCACGTCGCGCCAGTCCGGGTTCTTCGCATATTGCGCGCGCACATAGGGGCAGATCGGGATGATCCTGAACCCGTTCTTGCGCGCGTCGGCGATCATGAAGTCGACCAGCGCTTTCGCGGCGCCGGTTCCTTTCAGGCTGTCCGGCGCGCCGGTGTGGTCGGCGCTGATCAGGTCGGGAGCGCGCTGCGTGAAGGTCAGCTCCGCCTCGTCGGCGATATCAGCGACCTTCGCGACATAGCGTCCTCCGTGCGGCCTGCTCTCTTTCGTGACGACGATCTCGGGCATGGGGGACCTCCTTTCGTGCGATGTTCAGGCGGCGGCGAGCTTCGCTGCGATCTGCGCGACATGGCGGCCCTGGAAACGGGCGCCGGCGAGTTCGTTGTCGGAGGGCTGACGCGATCCGTCGCCATCGGAAATCGTGCTTGCGCCGTAGGGCGAGCCGCCCGTCACGTCCTTCACGCCCATCTGGCCCTGGAACGAATAGGGAAGTCCCACGATCACCATGCCCTGGTGCAGCAGCACCGTATGGGTCGACAGGATCGTGCTCTCCTGGCCGCCGTGCTGCGTCGCGGTCGAGGTGAAGACGCTGCCGACCTTGCCGATCAGCTTGCCCTGCATCCACAGGCCGCCGGTCTGGTCGAGGAAGTTCTTCATCTGCGCGGGCATGTTGCCGAAGCGCGTGGGCACGCCGAAGACGATGGCGTCGTAGTCCGGCAATTCGTCGACGGAGGCGATCGGCGCGGCCTGGTCGAGCTTGAAATGCGATTTGCGCGCGATCTCTTCCGGCACCAGTTCGGGCACGCGCTTGATCGTCGCTTCGGCGCCGGCCTCGCGCACGCCTTCGGCGACCGCTTCCGCCATCTTCTCGATATGGCCGTAGCTCGAATAATAAAGAACAAGAACCTTGGTCATTGAATCACGCCTTTCTGATTGAATCGTTTCGGGCGGCGCTGCCGCCTCATTGTTACGGCAGAGGTATGAATTCCGAGCGATCGCCGGGCGGCAGGTCGAACATGCCGCGACCCCATTCGGCGCCTTTCCACTGGCGCTTGGCCTCCTCGATCTTCTCGCGGCTCGAGGAGACGAAATTCCATGCGACGTAGCGCGGGCCGCCGAGCGTCGCGCCGCCGAGGATGATGAGTTTCGCGCCAGTCGGCCCCGCGGCGATCGTCATCGGATCGTTCGGGCGGAACACCATCATTCGGCCCGCCTCGAAAGTCTGGCCCGCGATCTCGATCGAACCTTCGACGATATAGAGGCCGCGATCCTCGTGATCGTCGGGCAGCGGAAAGCGGGCGCCGGGCTGCAGGACGACATCGCCGTAGAACGTTTCGGAAAAGACCTGCACGGGCGATCTGGCCCCGTAGGCCGCGCCGAGCAGCAGCCGCATCCATACGCCCTCGTTCTCGATGACCGGCAGCGTATCCTTGGCATGGTGCGCGAAGGTCGGCGCCGTGTCCTCGACGTTCTCCGGCAGCGCGACCCAGGTCTGGATGCCGAACAGCGAATGCGGCCTCTTGCGCGTCTCGAGGCTGGTGCGTTCGGAATGCGTGACTCCGCGTCCGGCGACCATCCAGTTGACGGCGCCGGGATGGATCATCTGGTCGCTGCCGATGCTGTCGCGATGCTGGAACTCGCCGCGGTAGAGATAGGTGACGGTGGCGAGACCGATGTGCGGATGCGGCCGCACGTCGACGCCCTGTCCGGTCACGAATTCGGCCGGGCCGGCCTGATCGAAGAAGATGAAGGGACCGACCATCTGCCGTCTCGCGGAGGGGAGGGCGCGGCGCACCTCGAACTCGCCGAGATCGCGCGCGCGCGGGATGATCAGCGTCTCGATGGAATCCAGCGTCATGTCGTCGGGACAGCCGGGTTCGAAGGCGGGGTTCCAACTCATGTCGTGTTCCTCTGCATTCTTCATGCGGGCGTCGGATCGGCGTCAACGATCTGCGGCGCAGGCTTGCGTCGTGAAGACGATACGGCCGGCGTCCGGCGCCGTCCAACAGGGCTCGATGCGGTCGATCGGATGGACGCCGGCCGCGCCGGCGCCGCAGGGCCGTCAGCCCTTGAAGCTCTTCTCCGGGTTGAAGCCGTCCCAGCTTTCGAACACGTCCATGAAGCCCGGCACGGTTTCCGTGCGGTTCCAGTCGCGCTGCAGTTCGCAATAGAGCTGCGTCTTGCTGATCAGCCTGGCGCCGGCCTGTTCCATGCGGCGCAGCGCCGCCTCATGGGCTTCGACCGAGGTGCCGCCGACGGCGTCGACCACCACGTAGACCTCGTAGCCTTCCTCAATGGCGTCGAGCGCCGGGAAGGTCAGGCAGGCTTCGGTCCAGAGCGCCGTCATGATCAGCTTCTTGCGCCCGGTCGCCTCCACCGCCTTCTTGAACTCGACGTCCTCCCAGGAATTGATCGACGTGCGGTCGTAGGTCGGATAGGCGCCGAGAACCTCCATCAGCGGCGCGATCGGCGGCTTGTTGCGGCCGGTCGCGACATTGACCGTCGAATGGACGATCGGAAGCCTGTAGTTCACCGCCGCCTTCGCGGTATGAACGATGTTGAACACCAGTTCCTTCTGATCCATCGACCGGATCGAGCTGACCTGGATCGGCTGGTAGTCGATGACGATGAATGCGGAATTCTGCGGCGTCAGAAGATGGTCCTTGGCGGGATCGCGGATGGCGGCGCTGGTCATGATCGTAGACTCCCATATTCGCCCGCCGTAACGCCTGCCTCCGGTGCGCGGACGTCATCCACCGGAGGAAAGAGGGGCCGCGCATCCGCAGATGCGCGGCCAGTATTGCTAGGCAGGTATTCCGCCGAACCGTCCGCTTCTGAAGTCGTCGAACGCCTGGCGGATCTCGGCCTCGCTGTTCATCACGAACGGGCCGTAGGAGGCGACGGGCTCGTCGATCGGCTCGCCGGTGAGGACGAGGATCTTCGTGTCGGAATTCGCCTCGATCCTGATCGCGCCGCCCTCGCGCGCCAGCACGGCCATCTGCGCCTCGCGGACGATTTCCTCGCCGTCGATCTGGATGACGCCCGCCAGCACGAGCACGGACAGCGTGTGGCCTTCGGGGATGTCCAGAACGACCGACTTGCCCGCTTTCACCTGCGCATCCCAGACGTTGAGATCGGTGAACGTGCGCGCGGGACCCGTCTTGCCGGCATAGGCGCCGGCGATCACGCGCAGCGCGCCCGCGTCGTTGGGAAGCTCCACCGTCGGAATGTCGGCTTTCAGGATCGTCTGGTAGCCGGGCTTGGCCATCTTGTCCTTGGCCGGCAGGTTGACCCAGAGCTGCACCATCTCGAAGGCGCCGCCCTTTTTCGCGAAAGCATCGGAATGGAACTCCTCGTGCAGGATGCCGGCGGCGGCCGTCATCCACTGCACGTCGCCGGGGCCGATGACGCCGCCGGCGCCGGTCGAATCCCTGTGCTCGACCTCGCCGTCGTAGACGATCGTGACGGTCTCGAAGCCGCGGTGCGGATGTTCGCCGACGCCGCGCCGGCTTTCGGTGGGTTCGAATTTCGCCGGGCCGGCGTAGTCGAGCATCAGGAAGGGGCTGACGTGCGCGCCCTGATGGTGATGCGAGAGGATGGTGCGCACCGGAAAGCCGTCACCGACCCAATGCGCGCGCGGGGCGCTGTAGACGCCGAGAACCTGTCTCATGAGCTTGTCTCCGATCAACAGCCTGAAGCTGCGTTGTTGGAGCCAATCTGATCGTGAGACACTGAAGGCGCAAGACACGAAAACTTGACCGGATTGTCCTATCAGTGGGACAATGAACCATGCGCGACCTGAACGATCTCTTCTATTTTGCCAAAGTGGTGGAGCACGGCGGCTATGCCGCCGCCGCCCGGGCGCTCGGCATGCCGCGGTCCCGGCTCAGCCGCCGCGTCATCGAACTCGAGGAAAGCCTGGGCGTGCGGCTGCTGCAGCGCTCGACGCGCAAGCTCGCGGTCACGGAGATCGGCCAGGAATACTACCGCCATTGCCTGGCCATGCTGGTCGAGGCCAATGCGGCGGAGGAGGCGATCGACCGCTCGCGTTCGGGACCGCAGGGCCTGATCCGCGTGAGCTGTCCGCCGGCGCTCGTGTGCTTCGCCATCGGTCGCATGGTCGCGCGCTACATGGCCGCCAATCCGCGCGTGGTCATCGAACTCGACAGCACAAGCCGCCGCGTCGACGTGATCGGCGAGGCGATCGACGTCGCGATCCGCGTGCGCTTTCCGCCGTTCGAGGAATCCGAGCTCGTGCGGCGCGTGCTCGGCCGCAGCGATCAGCGGATCGTGGCCGCGCCGCAACTGGTCGCCGACGCGAAGCGCCCGTTCCTGCCCGCCGATCTGTCGAACCTGCCGGCGCTCGGCCTCGGTCCCGCGCAACGCGACCATGCCTGGGCGCTCGAAGGCCCCGACGGCGCGCGGGCGCGCGTGCCATACAAGCCGCGTCTCGTCACCGACGACATGTCGCAATTGCTCTATGCGGCGATCGAGGGCGTCGGCGTCGCGCAACTCCCCACGATCGTCGCCGCCGACGCGCTCGCATCGGGCGCGCTCGTCGACATCCTCCCCGGCTGGCGGCCGCCGCCCGGCGAGGTGCAGGCGGTCTTTCCGACGCGCCGCGGCCTGCTGCCGTCGGTGCGCAGCTTCATCGATTTCCTCGCGGCGGACTATTCCGATTCTCGAACGCCCGCGGAGGACGGCGACGGAGCGCCGCATCCGAGCTTCGGTCCGACGATCCGGGAGCCGCTGGGATAGGCTCGGCAGGGCGGCGACGCCCCTGCTACGGGCGCGCCGGCCCGGTGGGCCTGGTTCCGATGACGAGCGCTATGCCGCCGAGGATCGCGGCCGAGGACAGCGCGAGACGGGGCGTGATCGCTTCGCCGATCATGAGCGTTCCGGCGATCGCGGTTATCACGGGCACGCTGAGCTGGACCGACGCGCCTTGCGCGGGCGAGAGGCCGGGGAGGGCGGCATACCAGATCGTATAGCCGAGGCCGGACGCGACGGCGCCCGACAGGATCGCATAGGCCACGCCTGCCGGATCGCCCTTCACGCCGAAGGAGGCCGCCGCCGCGAGCAGGACGGCGGCCATCGGCAGGGCGCGCAGGAAATTTCCGCCCGTCGCGGCAAGCGGATCGACGGCGCCGCGGCCGAACAGCGAATAGGCGCCCCAGGCGACGCCGGCCGCCAGCATGAGACAGGCGCCGGCGAGCGGCGGGGCCGAAACGCCCGGCGCGAGCAAGGCCGCGAGGCCGCCGAGCGCGGCGATGAAGCCGATCCATTGCAGGGGCGCGAGACGCTCGCCGCGCACGAGCCCGGAGATCACCATAGTCGCCTGCACTGCGCCGAACAGAAGAAGCGCGCCGACGCCCGCGGCCAGCGTGATGTAGGCGAAGGAGAAAGCCGCGGCGTACGCAAACAGCGCGAAGCCCGCCCGCCACGAGCCGCCGACCGTTCGCGCTCGTCCCGACAGCGCGAGGATGAGCCAGAGCGTCACGACGCCGGAGGCGATGCGGACGAGCGTGAAGCTCGCGGGATCGATCGCCCCATGCGCGAGCGCCAGCCGGCAGAGGATCGAATTGGCCGCGAAGGCCAGCATCGCGACCGCCGTCAGCGCGACCGTGCGCAGCGAGGGCAGGTGGCTTGCGGAATTCGTCATGCGCCGCGCGTTTCGAGGAAGAGACGCGCCGCCGCGCGATCCGCCTTGCCGGTTCGACCGGCCGGCAGGGCGCTGACAAAATGGAAGACGTCCGGCGTCTTGAACCGTTCGAGCCGGTCTTTCGCCCAGGCGCGCAAGTCCGCTTCGCTCAGTTGCGGATCGCGCGCGACGATCATCAGGTGCAGGCTTTCGCCGAGCCGTGCGTCCGGCGCGCCGAAGGCGAGCACGGCGCTCACCTCGGGATGTTGTGCGAAAAGGTTCTCGATTTCGAGTGGCGCGATCTTGTTGCCGCCGCGCGAGACGACGTCCTTCGAGCGGCCGACCAATTGCACGAAGCCATCGGCGCGGATCGTCGCAAGGTCGCCGGTCCTGAAATATCCATCCGCGAAGGCGGCGGCGGTTTGCGCGGGATCGTCGAGATAGCCGGCCATGACGGCCGGCGTACGGATCTGCAGTTCGCCGACGCCCGGCGCCAGTCCCAGCGCAGGTTGTTCGGCGATGCGGAACGCGACGCCTTCGGTCGTCCGGCCGATCGTGCCGCGGGCGAAAAGCTGATCTTCGGGCCGCACGCAAAAATCGCAGGAGCCGGTTTCGGTGAGGCCGAACAGATCAAAAACGCCGGCCTGCGGCAGAAGTGTCGCGAGCTTTTCCGCGAGCGCCGGGCTGAACGGCTCGCCGCCTGTGAGAATCTTGCCGAGCCCGTCGGCGCGCAGGGCGGCGTCCGCACACAGCGTCCGCAGCAATGTCGGCACCGCCGCGAGTATGGTGATTTCGTCGCCGTGCGCGGTGAACGCCGCAGCCGAGAATTTCGGCGCCAGCAGCAGGCGCGCGCCCGAAATGAGGCTCAGCAGGCTGACCCAGACGCCAAAGATGAAGGTCAGTTGCAGCGGCACGACGACGACATCCTTCGCGGTCGGCGCGATGAGGCGTTCGAGCGCCCGCAATTTCCAGGCTAGTCCCGCGTGGGTGACGACCACGCCTTTCGGCTGGCCCGTGCTGCCCGAGGTGAAGACGATCAGGGCGGCCCCGTCGAGCAGCGGGCGCGCGGGCGGCGGCGCGGCGCCGATGCGCTCGATCGCGCCGGCCCGGATCGCGAAGCGCGCGCCCAGCCGCACGGTCAGCGTGCGGATCGCGGGCTCAGGGGTGGCGACATGGATCGGCGCGGCCACGCAGCCGGCGAGCCAGAGCCCGAGGAAGCCGACGATATCCTCCGGCCTGTTGGAGATGAGCAGGACGACAGGTTCGTTCGCCCACGCGCCGGCGGCGCGCAGGTCCGCGGCGATGTTCTGCGCGGTCTCGACGATCGTGGCCGAGGACAGCGCGGCTTCGTCGAGCTCGCCGGCGCTGGCCGTCGAGAAGGCCGGCGCGTTCAGGACGCAATGCGCGAGATTGTCGGCGTTCATTTACGCTCCGGGAAACGCGCGTCGCGCCAGGCGAGCGCCGCCTTCAGGCCGTCGGCGCGCGCGATATCCATGAAGGCCATCTTGTCCGGCGAGCCCGGCCCTTCGATTTCGAGATCGATGGCGAGCGCCGTTTCAAGCGCGTCGAGCATGCCCTGGCGTTCCAGCGTCTGGTTGATGGCGCGCTTTGTCTGCTTCAGGAGATTGGGATCGATCGCGCAGAGGTGTCTCGCAATCAGGGCCGTTTCCGCCTCAAGCGACGCATCGGGGACGATGCGGTTGACGATGCCGAGTTCGCGCGCCCGCTGGACCGGGAGCCGGTCTTCGCCGAGATAGATGATTTCTTTGGCGACCTTGGGACCGACCAGCCACGGCAGGACCATGGCGACGATGCCGGCGCCGAATTTCAATTCTGGCTCGCCGAAGAACGCCGTCTCGCTCGCGATCGTCATGTCGCAGGCGAGACTGAGTTCGAACGCGCCGGCAAGGCACGGGCCGCGCACGGCGGCGATCGTCGGCTTCGGGCAGTGCCAGAAGCGCATGACCGCATCGAAATCCTTGCGCAGGATCGGCTTCCACTGATCGAAGCCGGTCGGGCGGCGCTCCATCTGCTCCTTCAGGTCGAAGCCGGAGGAGAAGGCGGCCCCCGCGCCCGAAACGATCACGACTTTCGCATCCGCGTCCGCTTCGGCCAGATCCATCGCGGAATTGATCTCTTCCAGCATCCGGCCGTTGAGCGCATTGGTGCGCGCAGGCCGAGAGAGCGTCAGATGCGCGACGCCATCTTCCACGCGATAGGCGAGCGTTTCGAAGTCCATTGTCCCTCCATTCCAGGAATTCGTCCGCCTCGAGCGGCTCTTGCCCCGAGGCGACGGCGCAAGCTGCGCCGTCGCCAGATGCGGCATTGTCTTACTTGGCGCTCGCGCTGACCAGCGGGCAACCGCCGCCTTCCATAGGCCGGAAGGCCTTGTCGCCCGGCACCGTGCTCAGGAGCTTGTAATAGTCGTAAGGATATTTCGATTCCTGCGGCGTCTTCACCTGGAACAGGTACATGTCGTGAATGGTGCGGCCGTCCGCGCGAATGCCGCCCTTGCCGAACAGCGGGTCGTCGGTCGGCAATTGCTTCATCTGCGCGACGACCGCCGCGCCCGAATGCGCCTTCTCCTTGTCCATCGCCGCGATCGCCTTCATCCAGTGCAGCACCGACGCATACGTGCCCGCCTGATTCATGGTCGGATATTTGCCGCCGTTGCGCGGCGCGAAACGCTTGGTCCATTCGCGCGTCTTGTCGTTCAGATCCCAGTAGAAGGCTTCCGTGAGAAGCAGGTTCTTGGCGATCGGCAGGCCCATGGCGTGAACGTCGGACAGGAAGACGAGGAGGCCCGCCATCTTCTGGCCGCCGGCCGTAACGCCGAATTCCTGCGCCTGCTTGAGCGAATTGATCGTGTCGCCGCCGGAATTCGCCAGCGCGATGATATCGGCCTTGCTCTGTTGCGCCTGCAACAGGAACGAGGAGAAATCGGGCGTCTGGAAGGGCGCCCGGACCTGTCCGACGACCGTGCCGCCATTCGCCTTGACGATTTCGGCCGCGTCGCGCTCGAGCGCCTGACCGAAGGCATAGTCGGCCGTCAAAAAGTACCACGACTTGCCGCCGCTCGCGATGACGGCGCGCGCCGTGCCGTTGGCGAGCGACCAGGTGTCGTAGGTCCAGTGCACGTTGTTCGGCGTGCAGGCCTTGCCCGTGAGATCGGATGTGCCGGCGCTGGCGATCAGAAACGCCTTGTCCTTGTCCCTGGCGATCTGGGACACGGCGAGCGCGACCGACGAGGTCGGCACGTCCGCGATCACGTCGACCTTTTCCACGTCGAACCATTTGCGCGCGATCGCCGATCCGATGTCCGCCTTGTTCTGATGGTCGGCCGCCACGACCTCGACCTTGAAGCCATGCTTCTCCGGCTGGAAATCCTCGACCGCCATCCTGGCGGCTTCGACGGAGCCGGGGCCGGCAATATCGGCATAGAGGCCTGCCTGATCGTTCAGAACGCCGACCCGGAACGTCGGCAAATCCGCCGCAACGGCCGGCAGAGCGCTCGCCAGAGCGGCGATGGCGCCAAAAGCTGTCTTTCGCATGTTCTCCTCCCTTGAGCTGATCGCCGACAGGGATGCTCGCGCTCATTTCCCTATTTGTCAAACAAATATTTGTACGTTAGTCTGGCGCAATTGAAGGAGGACGGACGTATGGATCAGTTTCGGGCGATCGTGGCGCGGCAGGACGGCGAAAAGGGACCGGTGACGGTCAAACTCGAACGGATCACGGAAGCCGACCTTCCGGCGGCGGATGTCCTCGTCGACGTCGAATACTCGTCCCTCAACTACAAGGACGGGCTTGCGCTCGCGAACAAGAACAAGGTGCTGCGCAAGTTCCCGATCATCCCCGGCATCGATTTTGCCGGAGTCGTCAGCCGTTCCGACTCGCCCGATTTCCACGCGGGCGATCGCGTGATCCTCACCGGCTGGGGCGTCGGCGAAGGATGGTCCGGCGGCTTTTCCGAACGCGCGCGCGTGAAATCGGAATGGCTCGTGAAGACGCCGTCGACCATGACGAACCGGGCCGCCATGGCGATCGGAACGGCCGGCCTGACCGCGATGCTCTGCGTCATGGCGCTCGAACGCGCCGGACTTCGGGCCGGCGACAAGGTCGTCGTGACCGGCGCCGCCGGCGGCGTCGGCTCGGTCGCCGTCGCGCTTCTCGCCAAGCTCGGCTTCAAGGTCACGGCCGTGACGGGCCGACCGGAACAGCACGAATATCTCCGGTCGCTCGGCGCGGCGGATTTCGTCGACAGGTCGGAATTGCAGACGCCCGGCAGGCCGCTTCAGAGCGAGCGCTGGAAAGGGGCGGTCGACACGGTCGGCGGCGTGATTCTGGCCAATGTGCTGGCGTCGATCGCCTACGAGGGCGCGGTCGCGGCCTGCGGTCTGGCCGGCGGCATGGACCTGCCCACGACCGTTGCGCCCTTCATCCTGCGCGGCGTTTCGCTGATCGGCGTGGATTCCGTGAATTGTCTGAAAGCGCGGCGGGTCGAGGCCTGGGACCGGCTCGCCGCCGCTCTCTCGAGCGCGGATCTGGACGCCGTCACGTCCGAGGTCGGCCTGTCCGAGGTCATGAGCCTTGGCGCGGACATACTGGCGGGACAGGTGCGCGGGCGCACCGTTGTTGCTATGTCGAAATAGGCGACGGCTGGCGAATCGCCGGCGAAGGGCAAGGAACGCTCGATGTTCGGCGACGAGCAGATCGTAACCAAGAGCGCTGCGAAGCAGATTGCGGAACACATCCGCACTGCGATTCTCGAAGGGCGTCTCAAGGGAGACGAGCGGCTGCCTACGGAAGAAGAGCTGGCGGCGCGCTACGGCGTGTCGCGGCCGACGGTGCGCGAGGCGCTCAAGCGCCTCGCCGCTCAAAATCTCATTTCTTCGAAACGGGGACCCGCCGGCGGCACGTTCGTCAACAGCCTTTCGCTGGAGGAGCTCGCCGAAAACGTCACCACCGCGGCGACCATGCTGGTGACGGTCGGCGGCCTCGACATGGACGAGATTGCCGACGCCCGCGTCCAACTCGAAGGCCTGTGCTGCCGCATGGCGGTGCCGCGCATGACGGACGGCGTGCTCGCATCGCTGCGCGCGGCGCTGGAGCGGCAACGCGATCCGACGCTGAGCGACGAGGATTTCTGCGCGTCGGACGTCCAGTTCCACCGCGCGATCGTCGACGCCACGCAGAACACGATGCTGCGCTTCGTCATGTACGCGATGATCGAGTCGCTGGTGCCGGTGACGAACATGGTGATCGTCTACGTGCGCGACCGCAGCACGATCATCGGCCACCACGAGCGGATGCTGAGCGCCCTGGAACGGCGCGACGCCGAAGAGCTCTGCCGCCATCTGCAGGCGCTGATCGACTATCTGAAGGACAGCTACGCCAAGGCGCAGGCGCAGCGGGATCGTCGCATGAAGCGGCGGGCGCGGTAGAGACCCGGTTTCGTCGTCGATCCACGACGCGGGCAAGCCCGGCGCGGCATTCAGCGCGCCGCGCCTCTGCAAGGATCAGCTGGCCCGGAGCCGCCAGATTTCGAAGGCTTCGGACGAGGTTTTGCGGGGGATGTAGCCGAATTCTTCCTTCAGCCTGCGATTGTCCAGCACCGGACGATAGCGCAGGAAGTCGACCTGTTCGGGTCCGTAGCGCGTGAGCCCGAGCGGCTTGAGAAGCGCGAGCGCGGCCTGCAGCAGCCAGGCCGGCAGGACCATCGTCCGCTTGCCGAGACGACGCGCGATCTCTTCGATCGTCAAGGCGCCGTCGCCGGCGAGATTGTAGACGCCGGTCCGCTCGCTCGTGACGGCGTGCAGGATTGCGCCGGCGACATCCCTGTCCCAGATGAAGACGAACGGACTGTCGGCGCCGCGGATCGCCAGAAGCCGCGGCTTTTCGAACAGGGCGGTGATCTGGTTGTTCACCGTCGCGCCGAGGATGGTGCCGACGCGCAGCACCACCTGCTGCAATTGCGGATGATCGACGCGCCAGCGCGCCAGCATCTCCTCGACCAGGCGCTTGTGATGCGAATAGGCGAAGGCCTCGTTGCCGCGCACGGGCCAGTCTTCCGTGATCCAGGCGGGATTGTCGGCATGATAGCCGTAGGCGGCGCCGCTCGACGTGACCACGATCTTCGTCACACCTGCCGCCAGACAGGCGTTCAGCACGTTTTCCGTGCCGAGCACGTCGACCGAATATTCGAACTCGCGCGTCGAATCCTTGCCGGGCGTGACGATGGACGCGAGATGGACGACGACCTCAGGCGCTGTCTCTAGGAAGAGCCCGGTCAGGTCCGCCGAGCGCACGTCCATGACGCGATAATCGACGCCCGGCAGCCGCCTGTCGGCGGGCGTCTCGCGAACGTCGACGGCAATGATGCGGCCGATCTCGTCGCCTTGCTCCTTCAGGGCAGGGAGCAGTTGCGAGCCGAGATAGCCGCCCGCGCCTGTAACCAGAACGGATCGCACGCTCATGCCGTTTTCCCTTCGGGGGGACGTCTTGCCCAGTAGGTCGCGAGCGACAGGCCGGCGACAATGTGCCAGACGCCCCACCATGCCGCCACGATCGCCATGCCGCCGAGCCCGGCGAAAAAATTGAAGATCAGGATCAGGCCGAGGCCGGAATTCTGGATGCCGCATTCGAAGGAGACGGCGCGCCGCGCGCGCTCGGGCAAGCGCAACAGGCGCGCTATCCCGTAGCCGAGCGTGAGTGCGCCGGCGTTGTGGAGAAACACGACGCCGACCACCGTGCCGACATAGAGCACGAAATATGTCCAGTTGGCGCCGAGCGCGGCGACGACGAACAGGACAAAAACCGCGAGCGAGAACACGCGCATCGGCTTGCGGACCCTGTCGACGAAGGCGGGCCATTTCGCCGAAACGGCGAGGCCGACGGCCAGAGGCAGGCCGAGCAGCAGGAAGACATGCACGAGCATTTCCAGCGGATTGACCGCGACCTCGCGCAGGATCGCCTGCGCCGGCGCATAGAGCCCGCCCCAGAAGGCGAAATTGGCGGGGGTGAGGAAGATGGCGAGCAATGTCGATCCCGTGCTGATCGAGATCGACAGCGCCGTGTCTCCGCGCGCCAGATGCGTGAGGAAGTTGGAGATGTTTCCAGCCGGGCAGGCCGCGACGAGGATCATGCCGAGCGCGATGCTCGGACGCGGCTGCAGCGCGAGCACGAGCAGGTAGGTGGCGGCAGGAAAGACCAGGTGATGCGCGACGAGGCCGACCGCGAGCGCGCGCGGCATGCGCAGCGCGGCGCGGAAGTCCTCCGGCTTCAGTTCGAGCGATACGCCGAGCATGACGAGGCCGAGAACGCAGTTCAGCAGGAACAGCGTCTGCGGATTGAAGTTCAGGCGAACCTGATCGATGTCGATCACGACGGCCCCTCCGGTCAGCCTTTGGGTTCCTCGTGCATTTTCTTGAAGTGGATCAGGCCCGGCGCCCACATGTGCTTGACGGGGTCGACGTCGACGTGAACGACGGCGCAGCCGCCCGACGCCAGCGCCTTCTGCAAGGCGTCCTTCAACTGCCGGGGATCGGACACACGCGCGCCGTAGGCGCCCATGCTGCGGGCCAGGGCGTCGAATTCGATCTCGCCGAGATCGGCCTTGATCGTCTCCTCCGGGCCGAGGCTCTTGAACAGCATCGTCTTGAACGGACGCAGCATGAACTGCTGGTTCATCTTCACCATGCCCCATTGCTTGTCGCACAGCACGATGAAGATCACCTGCGCCTTGTTGCGCACCGCCGTCTCGACCTCCTGCGGATGGAAGCCCATCGCGCCGTCGCCGATGATGCAGCAGACGGGCTTGCCGGGCCGCGCGATCGCGGCGCCGATCGCCTGCGCGGGGCCTGCGCCGAGCATGCCGAACTTGAAGGTCGAGAGAACCGTGTTCGGCTTCAGGACCTGATGATAGAACATCGCCCAGATCGTCGCGTTGCCGCCGTCGGCGACGAGGATGGAATCGTCCGGGAACACCTCGCGGCAGACGGCGCCGATATGCGCCGGGTTCATCGGCGTGGCGAAATCGGCGAGCGCCTTGTTCCAGCCGGCGCGGTCGTCCTGCATCGCGCGGCCATATTCGGCGACGCGCGCGCGCCGGCGCTCCAGCCGCGCTGCGTCCGGCGGGCCGCGGCGCTCGATCTCGTCGGCGATGAGGTCGAGCGTCGCCTTCGCGTCGCCGAGGAGAGCGAGATCGACCGGCTTGTTCAGCCCGATCATGTCCTCGTCGACGTCGATCTGGATCGTCTTCTGTTCGGAGGGCGCGCGCCAGTAGGGCGGCTTGCCCCACCAGTCCGTCTCGCCGACGCGGGAGCCGACGATCAGCGCCGCGTCCGCCTCGTTGCGGATGCGGTGGTTCAGCTTCACATGCGGCATGGGCGCGGCGAGCGGCGAGGTTTCCGGCAGCACGCCGCGCGCCGCCCAGCTCGTCGTCACCGGCGCGTGCAGGAGTTCGGCGAGGCGGCGCAGCGCGTCGAAGGCGTCGGCGTGGATGATCCCGCTGCCGGCGTGGATCATCGGCAGGTCGGCCGCGCTCAGCACTTCGGCGGCCCGCGCGATCTCCGCCGCCGTCGGCGTGGCGGGCGCGGCGCGCCGGTACTGGTGCGGCGCGAGGAATCCCGCTTTGGTCTTGAACTTGCCGTTCATGATGTTTTCCGGCACGTCCAGGTGAACGACGCCGGGGCGTCCCTCGAAGCTCTTGCGCAGCGCCTTGCGCATCAGCTCCGGCACGCGCTCGAAGGCCGAAGCTGCTGCGCTCCATTTGGCGAGCCGCCCGATCACGCCGGCCTGATCGAAACACTGGTAGGCGCCGCCACGGTCGGGATACATGATGCCCGGCCGCCGCGCGCTGGTGATCGCCAGAACGCGGTTGCCTTCGGCCTGCTCGACCACGAGGCCGGGCAGCAGATTGGCGACGCCGGGTCCATTGCTCGCCATGCAGACGCCGAGCCGGCCGGTCAGTCGGGCATAGGCCCCGGCCATATGGGCGGCCGACGTCTCGTGGCGCGGCGTGACGATCTCGATCCCGAGCCGGTGCAGCGCGGAATAGAAGCCGAAATACGTTCCGTCGACGATGCCGAAGACCTTGTCGACGTCCTCGGCGAGCAGCATGCGGGCAACGACTTCGCCGCCGGAAATTTCAGCCATTGGAGCCTCCCTTCGCGAAGCCGAGCATCGCTCCGCAAGGCCTCGCCATCAACGACTAGCGGAGACGGGGCGCGCCTTCCTTGATCTGAAATCATATCCGGACGGCGGGAATCGGGCCGGGATCAGGGCGCGGCGCCCTGCCGCGCGTCCCTTCCGGATCGCAATTTCAACGCGCGACCGGCGTCCCGAGCGGATGCCTGCGCCGATGGCGGACCGCGGAAAACAGCCGCGCGTGAAGATCGCGCTTGACGCGTGAAAACATATCGGTCTAGTTATGCAAGTGACAGCGGCGTCGCCGCCGGAAGCGCCGACCGAAAGAGTCGGCGGGGTGAAATGCAACGCCTCCGCTGCGCGCGGCGGCGCGGGGTAGGACATGGCCAGTCTCGAGATCGGCATTGACGACGGCGTGGCCCTGGTTCGGCTGAACCGGCCGGACGCGCGCAACGCCATCACGCTTCAGATGTGGCGCGATCTGGCGAGCGCGTTCGCGGAATTCGGCAGGGACGATCGGGTCCGGTCGGTCGTCCTCTGCGGTGAGGGCAAGGATTTCAGCGTCGGCGCCGACGTCTCCGAGTTCGACGCCATCCGCGACAACCGACGCGACGCGGCGCATTACGAAGTATCGGTGGACGCCTGTTCGAATTCCATCGCCGACCTGCGCAAGCCGGTAATCGCGGCCGTCGCGGGCTATTGTCTCGGCGGCGGCTGTCATCTCGCGCTCGCCTGCGATTTCCGGTTCGCCGCGCCGTCGGCCGTGTTCGGCATTCCCGCCGCCAATCTCTCGATCGTCTACGGCATACGCAGCGTCCAGCGTCTCCTGGCGCTCGTCGGCGTCGCCAACGCGAAGCGCGTGCTGTTCACCGCGCGCCGGTTCGATGCGACGGCGTCGCAGGGAATCGGTCTCGTCGATGAAATCGCGGACGATTGCGTCGCGAGCGCGCTGGCTTTCGCCAGGTCGATGACGTCGCTTGCGCCTCTGTCGATCGCCGGCGCCAAATACATGCTGAACGGTCTGTCCATGGGGCAGGGCGCGCTGGACCTGGCGGCGGCGCAGCGCCTCGTCGACGAGGCCTCCGACAGCGAGGATTTTCGCGAAGGACGCCGGGCCTTCGCGGAAAAGAGGCCGCCACGTTTTCGTGGCGCCTGACCGACGGCCGACCGAAACGACCAGAGAGATCTCATGAAGCCGGCAAAGTTCGATTACGTGACGCCGAATTCGCTCGAGGAGGCGGTGGCCGCCCTCGTTGCGGCCGGCGGCGACGGCAAGGTGATGGCCGGCGGGCAGAGCCTGATGCCGCTCCTGAATTTTCGCATGAGCCGCCCTTCGGTGATCGTCGACCTGACCAAGACGCCGGGACTCCGCTTCATCCGGGACGACGGCGCCACGATTTCGATCGGCGCCCTTACGCGCCACGTCGAACTCGAGACATCGGATCTGATCGCCCTCCGGCTGCCGGTGATGGCGGCGGCGATGCGCCATGTCGCGCATCTCGCCATTCGCAATCGCGGCACGATCGGCGGCAGCATCTCGCATGCCGATCCGGCCGCCGAACTGCCGATGCTCGCCATGTTCTACGGCGCCGCGATCAAGGTCGTTGGGGCGAATGGAAGGCGCATCGTTCCGGCCGAGGAGTTCTTCGTCGCGGCGCTGACGACCTGCCTCGAGCCGGACGAGATCGTCTACGAGATCGAATTTCCCGTCCTCGCCGCTTCGGGATGGGGCTTCGAGGAAGTGGCGCGTCGCTTCGGCGATTTCGCGCTCGCCTGCATCGCGGTCTCGTTCGAGAGCCGGGACGGCGCGATTTCCAGCGCGCGGGTCGCGGCCATGGGCGTCGACGACACGCCGCGGCGCCTGTTCGCCGCCGAGGAAACGCTGAGCGGCGGCCGCCGCGATCAGGAAACGGCGCGCCGCTTCGCGGCCGCCGTGCGCGGCGAGGTTTCGCCGCCGTCCGACCAGCACGCCTCCTCGGATTATCGCAGAAGCCTGATCGGCGCGCTGGCGGAGCGGGCGCTGGCCGACGCGTGGGCGCGCGCCGCGGGAGGACGGTCGTGAAGAAGGACATCGTCGTCACCGTCAACGGGCGAAAATTCAGGGAGACCGTCGAGCCGCGCCTGCTGCTTTCCGACTTCCTGCGCGACACGCTCGGCCTCACCGGCACGCATGTCGGCTGCGAGCACGGCGTTTGCGGCGCCTGCACGATCATCATGGACGGAGACAGCGTGCGCTCGTGCCTGACGCTCGCGGTACGGGCCGACGGCGCGGAGATTGCGACCGTCGAAGGATTGGGGTCGCCCGACGCATTGAACGCGCTGCAGGCGCAGTTTCGCGAGAATCACGGGCTGCAATGCGGATTCTGTACGCCGGGCATGCTGATGACCGGCATGGACCTCCTGCGGAAGCATCCGCTCGCGACGGACGAGGAAATCCGCGAGGGCCTTTCGGGCAATCTCTGCCGGTGCACCGGATATCAGAACATCGTCGCCGCCATTCGCGCGGCCGCCGCGTCACGAGGCTGAAACCATGAAGCTGCATTTTCTCAACGCCGGCCGCCTGCGTCTGCGCAAGTCCGTCTACATCCAGGGCGTAGACCGAAGCGAAACGTTCGAGGCGCCGGTGAGCAGCGCGCTGATCAGGCACAAGCAGGGCAACGTCCTGTTCGACACGGGCTGCCACCCTTCGGTGGTCGAGCACGGCGAGGAGCGCTGGGGCGCCCTGATGAAGGTCATGACGCCGGTCATGACCGCGCAAGAAACGCTGCTGCCGAGCCTGTCATGCGTCGGGCTCGAACCCGACGACATCGACGTCGTCATCAATTCGCACTTTCATCCGGACCATTGCGGCTGCAACGAATTCTTCAAGAAGGCGACGATCATCGCTCATGCGAAGGAGATAGAGAACGCCAAGGCCCCCGGCGCCGAGGCCGCCGGCTTTCTGCGCGCCGACTGGGACCACGGCCAGCCGATGGAGGCCGTGACCGGACAGAAGGATGTCTTCGGCGACGGCAGACTCGTCGTCGTGCCGCTTCCCGGCCACACGGAAGGGACGATCGGGGCGACGGTCAATCTCGACAGCGGCGCCTCTTTCCTGCTGGCCTCCGACTCCGTGAGCCTGCGCCAGAACCTCGACGAGGACAGCGCGCCCCGCAACACCTGGAACGCCGACGCGCTCCTGAAGTCCTACGACGAGATCCGCAGGATCGAGAAGGGCGGCGCGACGGTCGTCTGCGGCCACGACGACGCGCAATGGCGGTCGCTGCGCAAGGGAGCGGACTTCTATGTCTGAGACCGATTCCGCACGGCCGGCGGACGTGATGCGTCCGAAGCACGTCGGGGCGCCGATCAAGCGCAGCGAGGACCCGCGGCTGCTGACGGGCAATGGCGAATATACCGCGGACCGCAAGCCGGACCGGGCGCTGCATGTCGCGTTCCGGCGCAGCGAAAGGCCGCACGCGCGGATCGTCCGCGTCGATGTGGAGCAGGCCAGGGCGAGCGCGGGCGTCGTCGCCGTCTTCTCGGCCGACGACCTGTCCGGAGACTTCAACCCCGTCATCCCTACGTCGCGGATGCCGAATTATTACGCGACGCCCATCACGCCGCTTGCGGTCGGCAAGGTTCGCTACGTCGGCGAGGCCGTCGTCGCCGTCGTCGCGGAGAGCCGCTACGAGGCGGAAGACGCGGTCGAACTGATCGAGATCGAATACGAGCCGCTCGGCGCGGCGAGCGATTGCGAAGCCAATTGCGAAGCCGGCGCGCCGCTGCTGCACGAGGCGGCCGGGACGAATGTCCTGATCGCCAGGGAGTTCAAGAAGGGCGACGTCGGGGCCGATCTGGCGGCGGCGCACGTTCGGGTCGGCGGCCGCTTCCAGATGACGCGAAAGGCGGGGCTCGCGATGGAGCCGCGCAGCTACAGCGCGGAGTTCGAGGCGCGCCGCGAGGCGATCACGCTTTACACGTCGTCCAACGTTCCCGGGATCGTACGCGACGCAATCTCGGATGCGCTCGATCTGCCGGGCACGCGCCTGCGCGTGATCGCGCCGGACGTTGGCGGAAGCTTCGGGTCGAAAGGCTCTCTCTACCCCGAAGAGATATTCATCTGCCTGGCGGCGAAGAAGCTTCGCCGCTCCGTGAAGTGGACGGCCGACCGGCTCGAGGACATTTCCAGCAGCAGCCAGGCTTTCGCCGAGATCGTGCAGGCGGAAATGGGCTTCGACGCGAACGGCGTCGCCGTCGCGCTCGAAGCCGACGTGACCGGCGATGTCGGCGCATATTCCATCTACCCCTGGACGTGCGGGCTCGAACCGGTGCAGGTCGTCAGCTTCCTGCCCGGTCCCTATCGAATCCGGTCCTATCGCGGCGCCGTCAAGGGCGTCGCGACCACCAAGCCGCCGACCGGCCCCTACAGAGGCGTGGGGCGGCCGATCTCGACCTTCGTGGCCGAGCGCCTGATGGACATGGGCGCGCGCGCGCTCGGTCTCGATCCGCTGGAGATCAGGCGGCGCAATCTCGTTCGCGACGACGAATTCCCCTACCGCATCGCGTCGGGGATCATCTGGGACAAGACCGCCTTTCTCGAATGTCTCGAAGCCGCCGCCAGGACGGCGGACTACGAAGCCCTGCGGAAGCGGCAGGCGGAGGCGCGACGCGAAGGCCGCTATCTCGGGATCGGGCTCGCGAGCTACGCCGAACTCACCGGGATCGGCTCGAGGATCGCCGTCGCGCCGGGAATGCCGATCAATACCGGCTCGGAAACCGCCAAGATCCGGATCGATTCGACCGGCGCGATCACGGCGGCGTTCGGCGTGGCCTCGCACGGGCAGGGGCTCGAGACCACGCTCGCCCAGATCATCGCGGACGATCTCGGCGCACGCTTCGAGGACATCAGGGTCGTCCAGGGCGACAGCGGCGCCGTGCCAATGTCCACCGGCACCTATGCGAGCCGCAGCGCCGTGCTCGGCGGCGGCGCCGCGAAGCACGCATCGCTGGCGCTGCGTGAGAAGATGAAGCGTGTGGCCTCGCACCTCCTCGAGGCCAGCGTCGCGGATATCGACCTGACGGGCGGGAGGGCCGTCGTGATCGGGACGGACAAGGCCGTCTCGTTCCGACAGATCGCGAAGGCCGTCTATTCCGACATGAAGACGCTGCCGGTCGAGGCGCGCGAGGAACTCGAAGCGAGCTACACCTACGATCCGATCAACGGGACCACGGCCGCCGCGACCCATCTGGCGATGGTGGAGGTGGATGTCGCCACCTGCGTCGTGAAGGTCCTCGACTATGTGGTCGCCGAAGATTGCGGCCGCATCATCAACCCGATGATCGTCGACGGGCAGGTTCACGGCGGCGTCGCCCAGGGCATCGGGGCCGCGCTGTACGAAGAACTGGTCTACGACGACGAAGGGCAATTGCTGACGGCGAGTCTCGTCGACTATGTCGCGCCCTCGGCCGTCGAAATCCCGGACATGCGGATCGTCCACGTCGAGAGCGAGTCGGCGGCGGCCGGCGGGTTCCGGGGCATGGGCGAGGGCGGCACGATCGGCGCGCCCGCCGCTATCGCGAACGCGATCGCCGATGCGCTGGCGTCCTTCGACATCGACATTTCAGTGCTGCCGGCGACGCCGGAGCGATTGTTCAGGCTGATCCAGAAATCGAAGAACGCGAAAGGAATCTAGTATGTCGGATCTCAAGGGGCGCGTGGCTCTCGTCACGGGCGGCGGGCGGGACGTGGGCGCCGAAATCTGCTACGCGCTCGCCAAGGCCGGCGCCAAGGTCGCGGTGAACTACAACAATTCCAGGGCGGATGCGGAGGCCGTGGCCGCCGAAATCCTGAAAGGCGGCGGCAAGGCGATCGCATACAAGGCCGATGTCGCCGACTACGACCAGGTTCGCGGCATGGTCGGGCAGGTCAAGGCGGATTTCGGCGGCCTCGGCATTCTCGTCAACAATGCCGGCGTCGCGCTCCGCAAGAAATTCGCGGACAGCAAGCCCGAGGAATGGCGCCGGCAGATCGACGCCTGCCTGTACGGCGCCATTCACTGCTGCCACGCCGCCGGCCCGCTGCTCGAAGCCTCCGGGCATGGCCGCGTCGTTTCGATCGTCGGCGATTCGTCGCGCGTGGGCGAGTCGGGGCTGGCGATCGTCGCCGCGGCGCGCGCGGGAACGATCGGCCTGATGAAGTCGCTGGCGCGCGAGTGGGGCCGCTCCGGCGTCACCTGCAATACGCTGGCGCTCGGCCTGATCGAAACCGCGCACGAGCGCGGCTGGGTGGAGGCGAACTACGACAAGCTGGTCAAGCTCTACCAGATCCGCCGACTGGGACAGCCGTCCGACGTCGCGCCGATGGTCTCGCTCCTGTCCTCGGACGCCGGCGAGTGGATCACCGGGCAGGTCCTGAGCATCAGCGGCGGCTTTAGCATGGTCTGAGGGCCGGAGGGGACAATGCTGCACACGCGCCTGATCGCCTCGGTCCCCGAGCTGCTCGATCGCCACGGTCGAGAGCGCCCGGACCAGGTCGCCTATTCCGACAGCTCCAGGTCGACGACCTACGGAGCGCTTGCCCGACGCACCGCGGCGATCGCCGCCAACCTGACGGAGATGGGACTTCGGCAGGGCGATCGCCTCGCATTGCTGCTGCCGAACGGCGTCGACTGGATCGAAGCCTGCTTCGCCGGCCTGAGGGCGGGCGCGGTAATCGTGCCGATCAGCTACGAGTCCGCGGAGGGCGAGATCGCCTATCGCCTCGCGGACGCGGACTGCCGGTTCGTGGCGACCACGGCCGCGCGCAGGGACGTGGTCGCGAAGACCGCGGGCGATCTCGATCGCGCGCCGACGATCGTCTATGCGGCCGCCGGCGCCCCGGACGACGCGCCAAGGCTGGAGACGCTCGCCGCCGCCGCGGCGGGCAAGCCGCTGGATCCGACCGACATTTCCGGCGCGTCCTTCATCATCTACACGTCGGGCACGACGGGGCGCGCCAAGGGCGTGCTGCTGTCGGTGCGCGGCATGCTCTGGATAGCCGCGTCGTGCTGGGCGCCGATCTGCGGGCTGAAGGCGGACGACGTGATTCTCTCGCCGCTGCCGCTCTTCCATTCCTATGCGCTCAACCTCTCGGTCCTGAGCGTGCTCGCCGCCGGCGCGAGCGAGCACATCATGGAGAAATTCTCGCCGCAGCAGGCTCTGGAACTCCTGCAGACGGGGCGCTTCACGATCTTCCCCGGCGTGCCCACGATGTTCCACTACATCATGCAGCGCGCGGCCGAATCCGGCGTCGATGCGCTGCCGGGGCTCCGCCTCTGCATTTCGGCCGGCGCGATCATGCCGGCGACGCTCAACCGCGCGTTCGAGGAGAGGTTCAAGGTTCCGCTGCTCGATGGCTACGGGATCACGGAAACCTCGACCATGGTGACCATGAACTGGTTGACCGGAGACCGTCCGCTCGGCTCCTGCGGCCTGCCGGCGCCGGGGCTGGCGGTCCGCATCGTCGACCCCGCGACCGGCGAGGATGTCGCGATCGGCGACGAAGGCGAACTGATCGTTCGTGGCCCCAACCTCATGCTGGGCTATCACGACAAGCCGGCCGAGACCGCCGCGGCCCTGCGCAAGGGCTGGTACCATACCGGCGATCTCGCCAAGTCCGATCCGAACGGCTTTCTCACGATCACCGGCCGCATCAAGGAACTGATCATCCGCGGCGGCCAGAATATCGCGCCGGCCGAAATCGAGGAGGTCGCGGTCCAGCACCCGCAGGTTCTCGACTGCGCGGTGGTCGGCGTGGCGCACGCCACGCTCGGCGAGGCGCCGCATCTCTTCGTGGTCGCGGCCGAGGGGCGGATCGACGTCGAGTCATTGCTGGCGCATTGCCGGCAGAATCTCTCGACCTACAAGATCCCCGAGAAGACGCATGTCGTGACGGAAATTCCGCGCACCGGCTCCGGCAAGATCATGCGGTTCAAGTTGGTGGAAACGATGCGCGGCTCGACGTCGTGACGGCGGGTCAGACCACCGAGCGCGGCCCGAGCGCGCGGTAGGCTTTCGGATCGTAGGCGAGCCGGTACTTCATGTCGGCCGCCACGATCGGCCGGTGGCACTGGTCGCATATGACGTCCGCTCGAAAATCCTTGCCGCAGGCGAGATGGCGCAAGATCAGGGGCGGCTTTCCGTTCGACAGCCATTTGTCGCCCCACGCCTGCATGGCCGCCAGCGGCCCGTAGAGGTCGCGGCCCATGTCGGTCAGCAGGTATTCGTACCGTTCCGGCGCCTCCTGATACAGACATCGCTCGAACACCCCGTTCTCCACCAGCCGCGACAGGCGGTCGGTGAGGATGTTCGGAGCAATGCCGAGTTCGGAGAGAATGTGGTCGT
This sequence comes from Rhodoblastus sp., assembly GCA_039808645.1. Lineage (GTDB taxonomy): Bacteria > Pseudomonadota > Alphaproteobacteria > Rhizobiales > Beijerinckiaceae > JAJXWB01. Next base: position 27,773 of record JBDHTL010000031.1, read on the forward strand.
AGCGGCGCTTCCCGAAGAAAGCCTCGCGCACGACCATGTAGCTCCATTTGTCGCCGATGATCTGAAGCGCGCGCGAGACCGAGCTCGGCCGTCCCGTCAGAAACCGGCTGCCGTCCGATGCGCGTCGCGTATTGCGTCCCGGCGCGGCGAGCGACCGTCCGGCGCCCGGGCCGTCGCGATATTCGACTTCCCGGACCTGCAATTCGCGCGAACATTCGGAGCAGGCGACGATCGGATGCGTCTCGCAACCGCAGGGCGTGTGAACCAGCGTCAGAGGCGGCGCCTTCTTTCCCGAGAGCCAGCGATCGCCGAACTGCATGAGCGCGATGAAACTCGGGTAGAGGTCGAAACCCATCTTCGTCAGGCGGTATTCCTGCCGTTGCGGCGACTGCGTCGGGGCCTGGCGGAATATCGCGAGGCGCGTGAGTTTCCGCAGCCTGTCGGTCAGGGTCGCGCGCGGAATCTCGAGCGCGCCGCGGAACGCCTCGAACGTTCGCGTTCCGAAGAATGCTTCACGAATAATGAGGAAGGCCCAGGCGTCCGAAACGATGTCGATCGTGCGGGCGACGGAGCAATTCCGCTCGCTCCGCCCTTTCGGACTCGCCGGCTCCGGCCGGCGCCGCTTCGGCTTCGCTTTGGGCGCGGCTCGTGATCGAAGCGCTCGAGTCATTCTTCAATCCGAATTCCGTCCGCAGGCGTCCGTGACGACGATTTGATCGGGCGCACCCTACACGATTCCGATTGACAGCGCAGGAAGGCAAGTCTAGTTATGAAAGTCGCAGTCTAGTTATGCATGTGACATGCTGCAACAAGCCGCGAAACGGCGCGAGCAATCCGGGAGGGAAGGATGAGAACGATTCGTCGGGGAGCGTTGGCGGGTTCTGTCGCGCTGATGGCGGCGCTGGGCGCAACGGGCGTTCGAGCGGACGGAATTTCGGACGGGGCCGTCAAGATCGGCGTCTTGACCGACATGTCGGGACAGTTCTCGCACGAATCCGGCGAGGGCGCCGTCGCCGCGGTCAAGATGGCGGTCGAGGATTTCGGCGGCAAGGTCCTCGGCAAGCCGATCGAAGTCCTGTCGGCCGATCACCAGAACAAGCCCGACGTCGCCTCCGCTCTGGCGCGGCAATGGTTCGACGTGGCGAAGGTCGACATGATCGCCAATCTCATCAATTCCTCGATCGCGCTCGGCGTCGCGCAGGTCGCGAAGGAGAAGGGCAGGGTCGCGATCGTCAACGGCTCCGGCGCCTCGCGCATCACCGGCGACGGCTGCACGCCCAACAGCATCCACTATGCCTACGATACCTACGCGCTTGCGCGCGGCACCGGCGCCGCGCTCATGAAGGCCGGAATGAAGAGCTGGTATTTCCTCACCGCCAACTACGCGTTCGGCCACGCGCTGGAGAGCGATACGGCGGATATCGTCAAGAGCATGGGCGGCCAGGTCGTCGGCGCGACACGCTATCCCGTCGAAACGCTCGACCAGTCCTCGTTCTTGCTGCAGGCGCAGGCGTCGAAGGCCAAGGTCGTCGCGCTCGCGGGATCGGGCACGGTCTTCGTGAACGCCGTGAAGTCCGCGCACGAATTCGGCATCGACAAGGGCGGGCAGACGCTTGCCGGACTGCTCGTGTGGATCACCGACATCAAGAGCCTTGGTCTCGAAGTCGCGCAGGGACTTGTGCTGACGAACGCGTTCTACTGGGACCGCGACGACGAGACGCGGGCCTGGTCGAAGCGCTTCTACGAACGCATGAAGCGCATGCCGCACATGGGCGACGCCGGCGATTATTCCTCGACGATCCACTATCTCAAGGCGGTGCAGGCCGCCGGCACGGACGAAGCGGCGGCCGTGATGGCGAAGATGCGCGAAATGCCGATCAACGACTTCTTCGCGAGGAACGGCCGCATCCGCGAGGACGGCCGCATGGTCCACGACATGTACGTCTACGAAGTGAAGAAGCCGTCCGAGTCGAAGGGCGAATGGGACTATTACAAGCTGCGGGAAATCATCCCCGGCGACCAGGCGTTCCGGCCGCTGAAGGACAGCGCCTGTCCGCTGGTGAAGAAGGGCTAGGACGGCTGCAGCTTCCGAACGGCGCCGGCGCGGCATGGGCTGTCCGGCGCGCGTTGCAAGGACGGAAATCAGGACAAGTCGATGGCGATGACGATGAAGGGCGCGGTCGAACTGCCGGCGCCGAAAGAGGTCGTGTGGGCGGCGCTGAACGATCCCGAGGTGTTGAAGTCCTGCATTCCCGGCTGCGAGTGCCTCGACAGGATCGACGGGAATAGGCTGAAGGCGACGGCGCGCGTGAAGGTCGGTCCCGTCGCGGCCGCCTTCAAGGGGCAGGTCAACCTGCTCGATCTCGATCCGCCGAACGGCTACCGGATCGTCGGCGAAGGCGAAGGAGGCGTCGCGGGCTTCGCGAAGGGCGGCGCCGTTGTTCGACTGGACTCCATTCCCTCCGGCGCCCGCCTCTCGTACGATGTCGAGGCGCAGGTCGGCGGCAAGCTCGCGCAGCTCGGCGCACGACTGATCGACGGCGTCGCCAAGAAGATGGCCGATCAGTTCTTCGCCGATTTCGCCGCCGCGGTCGCCGCGCGCGGCGGCGTCCAGGCGCCGCCCTCGCCCGCGCCTGCGAGCGCTCCGCAGGCCGGTCTTTTCGCGCGGTTGATCGCGCTGCTGAAAAGGATATTCGGCATCGCGGGCTGAACGGCCCGCGCGACGAGGAATTCAGATCTTCAGGAGAACGAGATGCGCGACTATCTGCAATTTTACATCGACGGCAAGTGGGTCGATCCGGTCGCGCCGAAGACGCTCGACGTCATCAATCCGGCGACGGAGGGCGTGGCCGGCCGCATTTCGCTCGGCGGCG
>JBDHTL010000032.1:0-29721 GCA_039808645.1 Rhodoblastus sp.
GCGCACTCGGCGGACCTCGCCTTCTGCTGCGCCGGCTCCGCGAAGTCATGGCGGAGCCGGTGAGCCCGCAGGCGCGGCTCGACAAGATCGTGATCCACATCGCCGCCAACATGGTCGCCGAGGTCTGCTCGGTCTATGTGACGCGCGGCGACGGCAGGCTCGAACTCTACGCAACCGAGGGCCTCAACCGCGAGGCGGTCCATCTGACCACCATGCGCGCGGGCGAGGGCCTCGTCGGCCTCATCGCCTCCTCCGCCGAGCCGCTGGCGCTGGCCGACGCGCAATCGCATCCCGCCTTCTCCTACAAGCCGGAGACGGGCGAAGAGATCTACCATTCCTTCCTGGGCGTGCCGATCCTGCGGGGCGGCAACACGCTCGGCGTCCTGGTCGTCCAGAACCGCGCGCGACGCATCTACACCGACGAGGAGGTCGAGGCGCTCCAGACGACCGCCATGCTGCTCGCCGAGATGATCGCGTCCGGCGACCTGCAGGCGATCGCGCTGCCCGGCGACGAGACCGCGCTGCGCCGGCCGCTGGCGATCAAGGGGTCGGGCGTCGCCGACGGCGTCGGCCTCGGCCATGTCGTGCTGCACGAGCCGCGCGTCGTCATCAAGCAGATCGTCGCCGAGGACACCAAGTCCGAGAGCCGCCGGCTCGAGGACGCGATCCAGGGCCTGCGCGACGAGATCGACGCGCTGATCGCGCGCGGCGACCGCCTGGGCGCAGGCGAACATCGCGACGTGCTGGAGACGGTGCGCGTCTTCGCCAACGACCGCGGCTGGATGCGGCGCCTCACGGAAGCGATCCAGACCGGCCTGACGGCCGAAGCCGCCGTCGAGCGCGTGCAGAACGACGCGCGCGCCAAATTGCAGCGCCAGACCGATCCGTACCTGCGCGAGCGCCTGCACGATCTCGACGATCTCGCCAACCGGCTGCTGCACAAGCTGACCGGCGCCGATTACGTCGTCGCCCGCGAAATCCTGCCCGACAACGCCATTCTCGTCGCCCGCTCGATGGGCCCGGCGGCGCTGCTCGACTATCCGCGCTCGAAGCTGCGCGGCCTCGTTCTCGAACAGGGCGGCGCCTCCAGCCATGTGGCGATCGTCGCCCGCGCCATCGGCATTCCTGCCGTCGGCGACGCCGCCAACATCACCGATTTCGTCGAGACCGGCGACGCCATCATCGTCGACGGCTCGACCGGCGACGTGCAGGTGCGCCCCGGGCCGGACGTCGAGGCCGCCTATGCCGAGAAGGCGCGGCTGCGCGCGCGCCGGCAGGAGCAGTACGTCAAGCTGCGCGACGTGCCCGCCATCACCAAGGACGGCGTGCAGATCAGGCTGCACATGAACGCCGGCCTGATCATCGACGTGCAGCATGTCGCCGAGACCGGCGCCGAATCGATCGGCCTGTTCCGCACCGAGCTGCAATTCATGCTGGCGGCCCGCTTTCCGCGCGCGGGGGAGCAGGAAGCGCTCTACCGCACCGTTCTGCAGGCGGTGCCCGACCGGCCCGTCACCTTCCGCACGCTCGACATCGGCTCGGACAAGGTCCTGCCGTACATGGCGAAGGTGGACGAGGAAAATCCCGCGCTCGGCTGGCGCGCGATCCGCATCGGCCTCGACCGGCCGGGCCTGTTGCGCCAGCAGCTGCGCGCCATGCTGAAGGCGGGCGGCGGCCGGGAGCTCAGGATCATGTTCCCGATGGTGGCGACCATCAAGGAATTCGAGGCTGCGCGCGAAGTCGCGATGCACGAGGTCTTCTGGCTGAGGAAGCACGGTTACGCCACGCCCGAGCCGCTCAAGCTCGGGGTGATGGTGGAAGTGCCCTCGCTGCTGTGGGAACTCGGCGCGATCTGCGCGCGCGCGGATTTTCTCTCCGTCGGCTCGAACGATCTCATCCAGTATCTGTTCGCCGCCGACCGCGACAACAAGCGCGTCGCTTCGCGGTTCGATCCGCTTTCGCCGCCGGCGCTGCGCGCGCTGCGCGCGATCGCGGAAGCGGGCAGCATCACCGGCACGCCGGTCACGCTCTGCGGCGAGATGGGCGGCAAGCCGCTCGACGCGCTGGCGCTGGCGGCGATCGGCTATCGCTCGCTTTCCATGTCGGCCGCTTCCATCGGCCCGGTGAAAGCCATGCTGCTCTCGGCCGATATCAAGGAAACCGCGGAATTCTTGGCGCCGATGATCGACCAGGGCGACGACCGCCAGCCCCTGCGCGAACAATTGCGCGCCTTCGCCGAAGCGCGCGGCGTGCAGCTGTAGTCAGCCGTCCTCGCAAATCTCTTTCGTCTTGAATTTCTTGCGAAACTCCTTCGCCAGCGTCTGCCGCACGGCGTCGTCCTTCGGCTGGTCCCGATTGAGTTTCAGGAACGCCACGGCGCAATTCGTCCAGTCATGGCCGATCACGTCGGCGCGGATCAGCCGGTCGGCGTCCTTCTCGTTTTCGAGCGCCAGCCCGTTCTTGCGGCATTGCGCGGGACTGGCGTTGTCGACGCAGCGCTTCTGCACCAGCGCGCGCCACACCGGCCGCAGCGCCGCCGGATCGTCGGCCTTTTCCACGATCTTCCCGCAGGCCTGCGCTGCGGGCTGATATTCGGCGAGGATCTTCGCCGTGCCGCCGGACGCCAGAGCGCGCGCCTTGATGCGCTCGTAGGCGCAGGTATCCGCGATCTGCTCCAGCCGACGGGCGCGCAGCTCCTCGAGGCCGGGCATGGCGAGGAAGGAGAGCGCGCGGGACGCCTCGGCGGGTTGCATGCAGGCCTCGTAATCGGCCTTGATCAGCGAGTCCGAATAGACCTGCGCCGTCGGATGGACCAGGAAATTCGGATTGGCGAGTCCTTCGCCCAGAAGCGCGTTCGCCGTGTCGCGCAGCTTGCGCTCCTCCACCTTGGCCGGATCGAAGCGGATCTTGTAGTCGCAGCCCGGGCCCGAGACCGAGATCGTCTTTTCCGCCGCAAAGGCGGGCGCGGCGCCGAGGCCGAGAAAAAGCGCAACGAGCGGCTGACGCAGGCGTTTCATCGAACAGTCCCCCCGGATTTGTAGCTTTCACCCCTTGCAGTCCGCCCGGTCCCCGGTCAATACCGGCGCTCGATTCCGGCCCAATCCGGCGCGGCGAGGCGCCAGCCATGATCCCCAGCGAACGGCTCGACATCATCCTGCGGCGTCACGACGAAATCGGCGCCAAACTCTCCGAAGGCGCCGACGGCGCGACCTATGTCGCGCTGTCGCGCGAACTCGCCGCGCTCGAAGACGTCGTCGTCGCCATCCGCATGTACCGCGGCATCGCCGACGAAGTCGTCGGTCTCGACGCCATGCTCGCGGACCCCGCGCTCGACAAGGAGATGCGGGACCTCGCCGAGGTCGAGCGCGCGGGCGCGGCCGAGCGACTGGAAAAGGCCGAGAAGGACCTCCAGATCGCGCTCCTGCCCAAGGACGCCGACGACGAAAAGAGCGCCATCGTCGAAATCCGCGCCGGGACGGGCGGCGACGAGGCGGCGCTGTTCGCCGGCGATCTCTTCCGCATGTACGTCCGCTACGCCGAAGCGCACGGCTGGAAGGCCGAACTCGTGTCGGCCAGCGAAGGCACGATGGGCGGCTACAAGGAAATCATCGCGGAGATTTCCGGCCGCGGCGTGTTCGCCCGCATGAAATTCGAATCCGGCGTCCATCGGGTGCAGCGCGTGCCGGCGACCGAGACGCAGGGGCGCATCCATACGTCGGCCGCCACGGTCGCCGTGCTGCCGGAGGTCGAGGAAGTCGACGTCGCGATCAACGAGGCCGACCTGCGCATCGACACGCTGCGCTCCGGCGGCGCCGGCGGCCAGCACGTCAACAAGACGGAATCGGCGATCCGCATCACCCATATCCCGACCGGCATCGTCGTGATGATGCAGGAGGAGCGCTCCCAGCACCGCAACCGCGCCAAGGCGATGGGGATTTTGCGCGCCCGCCTCTACGACCAGCAATTGCAGTCGCGCGACAGCGAGCGCGCCGCCGACCGCAAGGCGATGGTGGGCTCCGGCGACCGCTCCGAGCGCATCCGCACCTACAATTTCCCGCAAGGGCGGGTGACCGACCACCGCATCAACCTCACGCTCTACAAGCTCGACAAGGTGATGGAAGGCGACCTCGACGAGATCGTGGATGCGCTGATAACGGACCATCAGGCGAAGCTGATGGCGGCGCAGGCGGAGTGAGGCCGAGAATGTCATCCCCGACGGCCGGAGGCCGATCGGGGATCCAGCGAATATCCCGCCTGCTGGCTCCCGGCTCTCCGCATCGCTTCGGCCGGGATGACACTGTAGCCCCGCAAAACTGAAAAACCCCCGCCGTTTCTGGAGATCAGCCTTCATTTGAGCTGCAGCTCAAATGAAGGAAGCTGATCGACAAAAAATTGAGGAGCGCGCCTCGCAGCGCGCTCCTTTTGGGCCCTTCAGGAGATCGAATTCTCTTCGCGCTCAGCAGGCGACGCGCACCCGGCGGTAGCCGCGGAAACGGCCCCAATCGTCGTAGACGGCCTGGCGGGTCACGCAAGTATCGTAGTAGACGGGCGCGGCGGAAGCTGCGATCGCGCCGGCGGCGAGACCGGCGACGCCGAGGCCGATCGCGGCGCCCGGGCCCCAGCCCCAGCCGCCGTAGTGGCGATGCCAGGCGGCGGCGGGCGTGGCGGTGGCGGAAACGGCGCCGGCCAGCGTGATGGCGGCGATCGAGGCGGTGATGATCTTGCGGGTGCGGGTCATGGCTCTCTCCTGTTCGTGTCGCCCTTGGCTTCTGGCGATGGTTGGAGACTAGCGACGACCTTTTCCGGCGGATGTGCCGGCGCGCACGGGACAAGCCGGCCGTCTTCGCCTTGACGCCGTCCGCCGCCTCCCTTATAGCGACGCATCCTTGTCGGCGGCTTCGGCCGCCGAAGGCTTTTCCATGCACATGGTTTGGCCCGCCGCCCGCACAGCGCGCGAGGAACGAGCTTTCACCCCGGCCCGGCCGGGAGGATTTTGAAATACCCGGCTTCGCCGGACGCCAGACTTACGGAGAGACCCATGTCCCGCCGCTGCGAACTGACCGGCAAGGCCGTCCAGACCGGCAACCTCGTCAGCCACTCGAACCGCAAGACGCGCACGCGCTTCCTGCCGAACCTGTGCAACGTCACGCTGATGTCCGAAGCTTTGCAGCGCCCGGTGCGCCTGCGCATCGCCGCGGCCGCCCTGCGCTCGGTCGAGCATCGCGGCGGCATCGACGCCTTCCTGATCAAGGCGCGCGACACGGAACTGTCCGACGGCGCCCGCGCGCTGAAGCGCGAGATCGTCAAGAAGCAGGCCGCCGCCAGCGCCTGACCTTCGCCGAACGCCGGCCGCGCGAGCGGCCGCCGAGAAATGACAAGCCCCGCCGGTTTCGGCGGGGTTTTTGTTTGGCGGCGCGCGCGGCGCATTTCCCGCGCACAAAAAAACCCCCGGCTCGCGCCGGGGGTTCGTACCTGGGACGCGGAGTCCGATCAGTACTTGGCGACGATCGGGCCGGCCGGGCCGCCGAAGTGGTAGGAGACGCCGAGGCGCACCGCGTTCTCGCGACGCGAAACCTGCGCCGGCGCGATGAAGTTGGCGACGTCGACCTTGCCGAAATCGGTGTAGCGATATTCGACGCGCGCCGACCAGTTCGGGGCGAAGGCGTATTCGAGGCCGGCGCCGAGGGTCCAGCCGAGCTTGGTCGCCGAGGTCGACGTCGTGAAGGCAGGAGCGAAGGGCGACCAGACGGTGTAGTTCTGGTTGGCCAGCGCGCCGCCGCCCGTCACGTAGAACAGGGCGCGGTCCACGGCGAGGCCGGCGCGGCCGCGCAGCGAGGCGCGCAGGCCCGAGTTCTTGATCGTCGTGCCTTCGACGTCGGCTTCGAGACCGAACACGGCAGGGCCGGCCTGGTAGAGGTAGCCGATATGGCCGCCGCCGACGAAGCCGTTGCGCGACACGTTGACCGGAATCGCCGCGAAGGCGTTGTTCACCGCGACGCGGTCCCAGGCGTAGCCTGCCTGCAGACCGACGTAGAGGCCGGTCCACGTGAAGATCGGGGCCTGCGCGATGATCGGGGCGGGCGCGCCGCGGCTGCGCGAGGGAAGGTCGGCCGCCAGAGCGGCGGTCGAGGAGACGCCGACGAGCAGGGCGGCGGCGAGGGTCTTCAGGTTCATTACCAACTCCAATTATGTCGCCGCCGGCCAAGGCTATGCGTCCGGCGGGTGAGAGCGAACGTCGCTCCATCGACCATTGTTTGATTTTGCATTGCAGCAGAAAAAGGGCGCGACGCCACAATGCGGTCATGAAGCGTGAATTGAATCAGACGTGTGTCTATCGGATCACATATGACCGATCGGGCTGCTCCAGGATGCGCCTGCCGCCTCATGCCCCCGAACAATTGCCGCAGGGATGCCGTATTTGCATAACTTGACCGCGCGCGGCGCCCCAAAATGACGATAGCGTGACGCCGGTCGAGCCATTATGTTGCGCCGCGACAGTTTCCCGAGGCGCCCATCCATGTCCCTTCGTCCGCGACGTTCCTGTCTTTACATGCCGGGCTCGAACGCCCGCGCGCTCGAGAAGTCACGCACCCTGCCGGCCGACGTCCTGATCCTCGATCTCGAGGACGCGGTCGCGCCCGACGCCAAGGCGATGGCCCGCAACCAGGTCGTGGAGACGGTGAAGGCCGGAGGCTTCGGCCGCCGCGAGGTGGCGATCCGCGTCAACGGGCTGACGACGCCATGGGGCGCCGAGGACATGATCGCCGCCGCCCAGGCCGCGCCCGACGCCATTCTCGTGCCGAAAGTCTCGACGCCCGGCGACGTGATGATGGCCGCCAAGGCGATGCGCGAGGCGGGCGCGCCGGAAAAGACCCGCCTGTGGGCGATGATGGAAACGCCGCTCGCCATGCTGAACGCCGATTCGATCGCGCGCACGGCGGCCGATCCGGCTTCGCGTCTTTCGGTCTTCATCATGGGCACGAACGATCTCGCCAAGGAGACGCGCGCGCGGCTCACGCCCGGCCGTCCCTCCATGCTCGCCTGGCTCTCCACCTGCGTCGCGGCGGCGCGGGCGCACCGGATCGAGATCATCGACGGCGTCTACAACGACTTTTCCAACGAGGCGGGGCTGCGCGCCGAATGCGAGCAGGGCCGCGACTTCGGCATGGACGGCAAGACCCTGATCCACCCGAGCCAGATCGGCCCGTGCAACGAGATTTTCGCGCCCTCGTCCGACGAGGTCGTTTTCGCGCGCAAGATCATCGACGTGTTCAGCCAGCCGGCGAACGCGGCCAAGGGCGCGATCCAGATCGACGGCAAGATGGTCGAATTGCTGCACGCCGAGATAGCCAGGCGCACGGTCGCCATCGCAGACGCGATTGCCGCCCACGTTTGAGCGGCCGCGTTTCCAAAGCCCGTCCATCTGCTCTATAAGCGGTTGAGCACAAGGCGGGTTCATGGCGATGCAGCGCGACGGAAACTCTGACGATCGGACGAAGTCCGCCGCTTCCGGCAGGACGCCTCCGGTCATCGAGGCGCAAGCCGTCGAGGTCTCCGCCGCTTCCGACGATCGCGACGCGGGCTCAGAGCCTGCGGCGCCGGCGACAGAGCCGGACGCCGCGCAGCGCGCGCTCGAGCCCGACGGCGTCGAGGAGGCGCAGGCCCCGGCCGCCGAAGCGGAGGCCGAAGTCGACAATGGCGGCGGCGCGGCCGCGATCGCCGCTCCCCCGACCAGGAAGAAGCGCTTCGGCGCGCTCGCGATTTTCGGCCTGCTGGTGGTCGCCTGCGCGGGCGCCGTCGCCTGGATCGCCACGCCCGGCCAGCGCGGCGCGGGCGACGCAAGCCTCAAGGCGCGGGTGATCGCCCTGCTGCCGCAATCGGCGCAGCGCGCGTTGAATGTCGCGCCGGCGGAGACGCCGCCCGGCGCGGTCCCCCCCGAGAAGGTTGCGTCCACAGCCAAACCGGCAGCGCCCGCCGAAAAGCCGGCGCCGGAAACTTCCCCGGCCGGCGCCGCGTCTCCGAGCGCGTCCGGTTCCGACGGGTCGACCGCCGCCGCGCCGCAAGCCGCCGCGCCCGAAAAGGCAGCGCCCGAAAAAGCGTCCACGCCCGAGACGACGGCCGCAGCCGAGCCGAAGCCGGCGGAACCGCCGGCCGACAAGCTCGCGGCGCCGAGCGGCGCGAATGACGCTATCGCGCCCGCCCCGGCGCCCGGCGCGCAGGCCGGCGTGAGCGTCGTCGCAGCGCCGGCTTCGCCCGGCGTCGATCCGCGGCGCATCGACGACATGTCGGCCAGGATCGACGGACTGCAGGGCAAGCTCGACGCCGCCCTCGGACGGCTCGACGCGCTGCAGTCGAAGATCGAACTGGCGCAGGGCAAGATCGACGTCGCGCAAGGCAAGATCGACGGCGCCGCCACCGCCGATGCTCTGTCGCAGGCCGCCCAGCGGCTCGAGGCGCTGACGCAGCGGCTGGCCGCGATCGAGCAGAAGCTCGAACAGCCCAAGGCCGATACGCGCGCGCCGCAGGCGCGCGAGAACGCCAATGCGCCGTCGGGCCGCGAGACCGCGGCCTCGCGCGCCGTGGTCGCGCAGGCGACGGCGGAGGCGCTGCGCGCCGGCGCGCCCGTCGTCGCCGATCTCGCGGCGCTGAAGGGTCTCGGCGTCGCCGACGAGAAGATCGTCGACCTCGCCGCCTATGCGAAGACGGGCGCGCCGACGATCGCGCAATTGACGCAGCAATGGCGCGGATTGCGCGACAAGGTCGCTGCGCTCGACGCGCCGCCGCCCGGCGCAAGCTTCACCGACAAGCTGGCCGCCAAGGCCAAGAGCGTCTTCCGCGTCACCTGGGCGGGGCAGGGCGCGCAGAATTCGATCGGCGCGACGGTCGCGCGCGTCGACGCGGCCCTGCAGAAGAGCGATCTGCCGGCTGCGGTCGCCCTCTGCGACGAGTTTCCGGCCGTCGCCAAGAACCTCGTCGCCGACTGGCAGAAGGCCGCCGCCGCGCGGCTCAAGGCCGATTCGGCGGCGCGCGCCTTGTTGTCCGAATCCATTTCCGCCATTGGGCGGTCGTCGTCCCAGTAAGCCGAAGGGCCGCGCAGCATGTGGCGTCTCATTGTATTCCTGGCCCTGCTGGCCGCGCTCGCTTTCGGCGTCGCGTGGCTCGCCGATCAGCCCGGCGAAATCACGCTCGCCATTCCCAACACGGTCACGGTCCATACCTCGCTGTTCGGCGCGGTCGGCGCCGTTCTTGCGGCAGCGGTCGTGCTGTCGCTCGTCTGGAGCCTGCTGCGGCTCGTCTTCCGCGTACCGTCGATCTTCAACTATGCGCGCCATGCGCGCCGCCGCCGCAAGGGCTACGACGCGCTGACGCGCGGCATGGTGGCGGCCGGCGCAGGCGATGCGCGCGCCGCGCGCAAGGCGGCGCACGAAGCGTCGCGCCACCTGCCGAGGGAGCCGCTGGCGCTGCTTCTGAACGCGCAGGTCGCGCAGCTCGCCGGCGATCGCGCCGCCGCCGAATCGGTGTTCGCGACGATGGCCAAGCGCGAGGAAACGAAACTGCTGGGACTGCGCGGACTGCATATCGAGGCGCGCCGGCGCGGCGACGAGGAAGCGGCCGATCATTTCGCGCGCGAGGCGCATCGCATCGCGGCGCTGCCCTGGGCCGGCGAGGCCGTCGTCTCCAACCAGGCCGCCCATGCGGATTGGGAAGGGGCGCTGGCGACCGTCGAAGCCAATGCGCGGGCGAAGTCGATCGACGTCGCCACGGCGCAGCGCGAACGCGCGGTGCTGGAGACGGCGATCGCGCAGGAGCGCGAGCTGGTCGATCCCGAGGGCGCGTTGCGCCTGGCGACCTCCGCCGCCAAGCGCGCGCCGGATCTCGTGCCGGCGGTCGCGCTCGCCGCGCGTCTGCTGACGCGGCGCGGCTCGCTGCGGGCGGCGTCGAAGATGATCGAAAAGGCCTATGCGCGCGAGCCGCATCCCGACTTGGCGGAAGCATATCTCGACATGCGGCCGGGCGATTCCAACGCCGACCGCTACGCCCGCGCGAAAGCGCTGGCGCGGCTCGCGCCCGAGCATGTCGAATCGCGCCTGATCCTGGCGCGCGCCGCGATGGCTGCGCGCGAATTCGACGCGGCGCGCAGGGCAATCGCGCCGCTCGTCGGCGAGACCGCGCGCCCGACCGCGCGCGTGTGCCTGTTGATGGCGGAGATCGAGGAAGCGCAATTCGGCGAAACCGGCGCCGTGCGCGAATGGCTGGCGCGCGGCTCGCGCGCGCCGCGCGATCCGGCCTGGATCGCCGACGGCGTGGTGTCGAGCCGCTGGGCGCCGGTCTCGCCGACGACCGGCAAGCTCGACGCGTTCCGCTGGACCGCGCCGGTCGAGCAGATCGGCCTTGCGCCGCCGGAACCCACGCTCGCGCCGGTCGCCGGGGCGATCGAAGCGAAGACGATCGAGACGAACACGATCGAAACCCGGACCGTCGAACCCGCGCCGGTCGAGACGGTCGAGGCGCTGCCGCAGCCCGTGGCCGAAAAGTCGGCGCCGGGGGCGATCGAATCCGCGCCCGCGCCGGCCGCCCGCCCGGTGATTTTCCCGCTGCCGACGCCCCCCGACGATCCCGGCGCCGAGCCCGACGGCGACACGCGGCGGCGCGCCTACTGATCCGATCCCGGGGGCCGGGCCGGAGATTGGGCTTGCCGTGCGCGATTCGGCGCGCGAGACTTCCGCTCGCGGGGTGCGCCGAAGCGGGGTGGCGGATGAGGATCAGCGCAGTCGCATGGGCCCTCGGCGCGGCTTGCGGCGCTGCGCTCGCGCCCCACGCCGGCCGAGCGCAGGACCTGAAGCCGGAGCAGATCACGATCGAGCGCGTGCCCGCCGACATGCGGCGCGTCTATGTGATGGACCCCGTGCTGCCACATATGGTGGACGGACGCGTCTACGTGCTCGACGCCAAGGATCTCGCGCTGAAGGGGATGATGGGGTCGGGCTTTGCCGGCATGATGGCGGCCGCGCCGGAAAAGAAGCGCGTCTATGTCGCGGCGACGTTCTTCGAGCGGCTGACGCGCGGCGTGCGCACGGATGTCATTCAGGTGTTCGACGACCAGACGCTCGAGGTCGTCGATGAAATTCCGGTTCCGGTTCTTCGCGCGCAGGCCTTGCCGTATCGAAATCTGTTCCGGCTCAATTCCGACGGGTCGCTGCTCCTGGTGCAGAACGCCACGCCCGCGACGTCGGTGACCGTGGTCGACATTGCCTCGAAGACGAATTTCGAGACGCAGGGGCCGGGCTGCTACGGCCTCTATCCCGCGCTTGCCAATCCCCTGCGCTTCGCCACGCTCTGCGGCGACGGCACGGCGACGACCTATACGATCGGCGCCGACCGCGCCTCGGCGCAATTGAAGAGCAGCGCGAAATTCTTCGATCCGCAGAACGATCCGCTCTACACGCATGCCGAACGCGACCGCGACGGCTATGTGTTCATGAGCTATTCCGGCAAATTCATGCGGCTCGCGGTCGACGGCGACACGGCCGCGCCGCAGCCGGCCGGCGACGCGGCGGAAGGATGGCGGGGCTGGGCGCCCGGCGGCTATCAGCCCTTCGCCTACGATGCGCAGGCCGGCGTCGCCTATGCGCTCATGCACGACAAGGCGGCCGAAGGCAGCCACAAGGCGCCGAGCGTCGAAATCTGGGCCTATGACGTGCGCGCGAAAAAACTGCTGGCGCGCTCGCCGCTCGCCGGGCTGATCGGCGTGACGATGTCGTCGTCCGATCCGAACACCTTGTTCGGCATCGACGGCGTCGCGAACAGGATCGTGCGCCTCGCCGTCGATCCGCAGAGCCGTGCGATCACGCCCGCCGGCGAGATCAAGCTTGGCGAGACGGCGGCGCTGATCGAGGCGTCGCAATGAGCATCGCCGTCGATCCTTTCGTGCAGCTCGCGGCCGCCGGCGCGATCGGAATCGTGTTCGCGCGCGCGATCGTCGAGAAGGCGTCGAACTTCGTGGCCCATGCCGCGACGCTGCGCGACTACCGCCTCATTCCCGATGCGCTCGCGCCTTTCGCCGCCGTCTGCCTGTTCGTCGCGGAGAGCCTGACGCTGTTCATGCTGGTCCTGCCCGAGACGCGCGGCGTCGGCGCGATCTGCGCGATGGCGCTGCTGGCGCTCTATGGGCTCGCCATGTCGCTTGCGCTCGCCGCGGGCCGCGAGGAGATCGAATGCGGCTGCGGCGGCGAGGGGCAGATCGTCTCCTGGGCGCTCGTTGCGCGCAACGGCGTGCTGATCACGCTCTGCGCGACGCTTCTTGCGCCCGAGGCGCCGCGAAACCTGTCGTGGTTCGATCATGCGCAGATCGTCTGCGCCATCCTCGTCTTCTGGCTCGCGCTCGCGGCGGTCGAAAAGACGATCGAATCACAGGCCGCCGTGCGCCGCCTGCGCGCGCAATCCTATTTGTGAGGTCGGATGGACGGTCTCGTCATCGCCGTTTCTGTCTTGTGGGTTCTCGTTCTCGTGCTTGGCGTCGCGGTTCTCGCGCTGGCGCGGCAGGTGGGCGTGCTGTTCGAGCGCGTGGCGCCGATGGGCGCGCTCGTCACCGATTCAGGTCCGCGCGTCGGCGAAGCCTCGCCGCATTTCGATCTTGTCGCACTCGACGGGCGCGCGGTCGCGGTCGGCGCGAAGCAAGCGCGCGCGCTGCTGCTGTTCTTCGTGTCGCCGACCTGTCCGGTCTGCAAGAAGCTGCTGCCGATCCTCAAGTCGGTCGCGGGAAACGAAAAATCCTGGCTCGACGTCGCGCTGGCGAGCGATGGCGAGGAAGCCGCGCATCGCGCCTTCGCGCGCGGTCGCAAGCTCGGGCAATTTCCCTATCTGCTGTCCCGCGATCTCGGCGTCGCCTATCGCGTCAGCCGACTGCCCTACGGCGTGCTGATCGACAACGAGGGGATCGTGCGCGCCAAGGGGCTCGTCAACAATCGTGAGCAGCTCGAAAGCCTGTTCAACGCGCGCGAGCTCGGCCATGATTCCGTGCAGGCCTATATCGACGCTGTCCGCGGCGCAGGCTGAAGGAGAGGCAATGTCCGGCGATCCGATTTCGAGATTGATGGGCGCCTTCGACCGCGCCGCCGAAAGCGTCGCGCGAAAATCGGCGCAAATGATCGGACGCCGCTCGCTTCTGTCCTCGCTCGGCAAGATTCTGGTCGGCGGCGCCGCGCTGCCCATGCTGCCGTTCGACCGCTCGTGTCACGCGCAGACGGCCGCTGCGGCGGCGCCCGAGAAGAGCGACACGGAATGCGACTACTGGCGCTATTGCGCGCTCGACGGCTTTCTCTGCTCGTGCTGCGGCGGCAGCCTGACCTCGTGCCCGCCGGGCACGGAAGCCTCGACCGTCACCTGGGTCGGCACCTGCCAGAACCCGAAGGACGGCAAGGACTACATGGTTTCGTACAACGACTGCTGCGGCAAGACGACCTGCGGGCGCTGCCTGTGCAACGCCAATGTGCGCGAGCGGCCGGGCTATCTGCTCGGCCTGCACAACGACATCAACTGGTGCATGGCCAATACGCCGAGCATGTACCATTGCACGGTGTCGGTGATCGTCGGCGTCGCGGGCTGAGGTCTTGCGCGCGACGCTCGCGATCGCGATCGGCCTTTGCGCGGCGCCCGCCGCCGCGGAGACCAGCGCGCGCGGCCTCTACATGCTGCATTGCTCGGGCTGCCACGGCCGCGACGGCGCGGGCTCGAAAGTCGGGCGCGTGCCGCCCTTCGCCGGCGTCGTCGGACATTTCGCGGGCGCGCCGGAAGGCCGGCGCTATCTTGTTCTCGTGCCGGGCGTGGCGAATTCCGGCCTGTCGGACGCCGACGCCGCGCGCGTGCTGAACCATGTCGTTCGCGAGTGGGGCGAGGGCGCGCCGCGCCCCGCCTATTCGGCCGGCGAGGTCGCCGCCATCCGCAGATCCCGGGTCGACGACATCGTGGCCCTGCGTGTGAGGATCATCGACGATCTGGCCCGGCGCGGCGTTCGCATCCTATTGAAATGAAATTTTCGCAACGTTCCGCGCAGCCGCCGTTTCGCTGCTAGAAGAGGCCGAGACGCCGGGTTCGCCGGCCGACACAGAGGCGACCTTGGCGACCGGACTTCTTGCCCTGCTCGACGACGTTTCCGTGATCGCCAAGGCCGCGGCCGCCTCGATCGACGATGCGCTCGGCCAGAGCGCGGCCGCGGGCGCGAAGGCGGCGGGCGTCGTGATCGACGACGCCGCGGTGACGCCGCGCTATGTCGCGGGCCTCGACCCCAAGCGGGAACTGCCGATCGTCGGGCGCATCGCGCTCGGCTCGCTGCGCAACAAACTCGTTTTCCTGCTGCCGGTCGCGCTCGCGCTCGAGGCCTTCGCGCCGTGGGCGGTCGAGCCGCTGCTCATGCTCGGCGGCGTCTATCTCTGCTACGAGGGCGCGGAGAAGGCGATCGAATCCGTTTTCGGCCATGTCGCGGAGCCGGCCTCGGTCGAGGACAGTTCGACCGCCGATTTCGAGCAGCAGCGCATCAGCGGCGCGATCCGCACCGATTTCATCCTGTCGGCGGAAATCATGACGATCGCGCTCGCCAGTATCGAGAACGGCAGCCTGTGGACGCGCGGCCTGTCGCTGGCGCTGGTCGGCGTGCTCATGACGGTCGGCGTCTACGGCGCGGTCGCGGCCATCGTGAAGGCGGACGACGTGGGGCTCGCGCTCTCCCGCCGCGCCCGGACAGGCGCGATGCGGGCGGTCGGTCGCGGCATCGTGCGCGGCATGCCGACGCTGATGTCGGCGCTCAGCGTCGTCGGCGTCGCCGCCATGATCTGGGTCGGCGGCGCGATCCTCGCCCACGGCCTCGCCCATTTCGGCGTCCCCCAGCCGCAGGCGTTCGTCGATGCTGTCGCGGCTTTCGCCGGGCGCTCGCCGGTCGCGGGCGCGGCGGCGGGCTGGCTGGGGTCGGCGGCGGCCTCGGGCGTGTTCGGCGTCGCGGTCGGCGCGCTCGTCGTCGGGATCGTCCACTACGGCTTCGCGCCGCTGGCCCGGCGGGCGTCAGGATCGGCCGGCGGCCATTGAGCGGCGACGAGGGCCGGCCGGCCAACCGTGTTGCACCGCAACCGGGACGGTGGCAATAAGGCCGATCTTTCTAGCCCAGAGCGCGCGGCAAGAGGGACGATCCGGTCTTGCAGACGCGCGCTTCGCATTTTGAACCGGGAGAGTTCGATGACTGCGGCCGCCCTCGAAAAGAACGCGACATCGCACGGCAAGTGGCTCGACGAGGCTGAAACGGCGCTCAACGCGGTCGAAGGGCTCTATTTCGACGCGACCGAAGGCGTGCGCGCGCTGGTGTCGAAGGACGGCAAGATTTCGACCGCGCTGCTCGAGCGCGAGCAGCATGCGGCGCACGGCCTCTCCTGGCTCGCGACCTATGTGCAGGCGGTGCGCGAAATGGTCGCCTACGCCCGCCGGCTGGAGGGCGAAGGCAAGCTCGGCGAGACCGAGATTTTGCTGACGCGCATCGGCCTCAGCGAATATGTCGCCCAGATTTTCGGCGGCATCCCGATGAGCCAGGGCGAGATCGTGCGCCCGTCCGACTTCGGGCTTTCGGGCGAGCAGGTCGCCAGGCGCCGTACACCGGCGATCGAAAGCGTGATAGCATCCGGCAACACGGCGAAGAACCGCGCGCGGCTGGCCGATCTCATCGACCATGCCGAAGCCAAGGCGACGGTCGGCGAGCCCGGCCTCGACGAGACGCTGGAAGCGATCCGCACGGAAATGCGCAAGTTCGCGGAAGCCGAGGTCATTCCGCACGCCCACAAATGGCATCTGAAGAACGAGTACATTCCGCTCGAGGTCATCAAGGGCCTCGCCGATCTCGGCGTGTTCGGCCTGACCATCCCGGAAGAATTCGGCGGCATGGGCCTGTCGAAGACGTCGATGTGCGTGGTGACCGAAGAATTGTCGCGCGCCTATATCGGCGTCGGCTCGCTCGGCACGCGGCCGGAGATCGCCGCCGAACTGATCCTCGCCGGCGGCACGCCCGAGCAGAAGGCGCATTACCTGCCCAAGATCGCGTCCGGCGAAATCCTGCCGACGGCGGTCTTCACCGAGCCGAATACGGGCTCCGACCTCGCGAGCCTGCGCACGCGCGCGGTAAAGGAGGGCGACGTCTACAAGGTCTACGGTAACAAGACCTGGATCACCCATCCCGTGCGCGCCGACCTGATGACGCTGCTGGTGCGCACCAATCCGAACGAGCCGGGCTACAAGGGCCTGTCGATGATGCTCGCGGAAAAGCCGCGCGGCGACGACGCCAATCCGTTCCCCGCCAAGGGCATGACGGGCGGCGAGATCGAGGTGCTCGGCTATCGCGGCATGAAGGAATTCGAGATCGGCTTCGACGGGTTCGAAGTGCCGGTCGGCAATCTGCTCGGCGGCGAGGAAGGCCAGGGCTTCAAGCAGTTGATGCAGACCTTCGAATCCGCGCGCATCCAGACGGCCGCGCGCGCCGTGGGCGTGGCGCAGAGCGCGCTGGAGCTGGGCCTGCGCTACGCCAAGGAGCGCATCCAGTTCGGCAAGCCGCTGATTTCCTTCCCGCGCGTTTCCGACAAGATCGTGATGATGGCGGTGGAAACCCACATCGCCCGCCAGCTCACCTATTTTTCGGCGCGCGCGAAAGACGAGGGACGTCGCTGCGATCTGGAGGCCGGCATGGCCAAGCTGCTCGGCGCGCGGGTCGCGTGGGCGGCCGCCGACAATGCGCTGCAGATTCACGGCGGCAACGGCTTTGCGCTGGAATACGCCATCTCGCGCGTGCTGTGCGACGCGCGCATCCTCAATATCTTCGAGGGCGCGGCGGAAGTGCAGGCGATGGTGATCGCGCGCCGCCTGCTCGAAGGCGGCAACTGATCCCGCAGCGGGCGACAACGGATCAGCTTTTCTGCGTGAGCGATGCCGCTCGAAGGCAGGCCGATCCTAGTCCTCGGCGGCCGGCGACCGATCGGAGCCGCCGATCCGGGGCGCGGCGCGGGCGAGCGTGCTCGCGCCGGACAAGGTCGCGCTCGCCCCGCTGACCGCGACGCTTCCGGCGGTCGTGACCGCGCTCACGCCGACCGAGGCGACCGAGCCGACCGCGCCGACGGCCGAGACGACGGCGCAGCCGCCGGTCGAGGAGAGGCTCGCGAGCGCGAGCAGGGTGCAGACGAATCGCATTCGACCATCCTGCGCCTGCCGCGTTAGCAATTCGCGAACGCCGTGCTCCAGCCGACGGCCGCGTCCTTGCGCGGCGTCATCGCTTTCGCGCGCGGCCGGGCGTTGAATCCTCCCAAGAGGATTTGCATCGATGCGCGTTCGCAGGGAAACCGCCGCCGGGCTCCGGTTCGCGCCCTAGATTTCGAATCCGGTCGGCTCCGGCATGTGCGCGATCTCGCTCCCATGCAGGTCGATCCAGCGACAAGGAGAAAGCGATGACGTTGGTTCGCATTCACAACAAGGCCTGGGTTCTGGTCGGCGACGGCCGCAAGGCCCTGTTTCTGCGCAACGAGGGCGACGCCGACCTGCTCGATCTCCGGCGCGCCGCCGTGCGGCTCGACGACAATCCGGCGACGCGCGAACAAGGGACCGACGCGCCCGGACGCTCGCTGAACAGCGTCGGCGGCGCGCGCAGCTCCGTCGAGACGACCGACTGGCACGATCTCGCCGAACATCGATTCGCCGAAAGCGTGGCTGCGGAAATCGACGAGGCCGTGCGCTCGGGCGCCTGCAAGGAGATCACGATCGTCGCGCCGCCGAAGGTTCTCGGCGATCTCCGCAAGAGCCTGCACGGCGAAACGCTGAAGCACGTGAAGGGCGAGGTCGCCAAGGATCTCACGCGTCATCGGATCGGCGACATCGAGCAGATTCTCGGCAAGCTCGGCAAGGCCTGAGCCGCCACAAGAAAACGCCCGGCGCGAGGCCGGGCGTTCCTTGTGTTTCCAGCCGCCGTGCGGCGGGGATCAGTATTTCGCGTAGACCGGGGCGCCGCCGAAGTTGAAGCGGTAGTTCGCGCCGACGCGCGCGACATGATCGGCGGTCTTCTCGTTGACGACGACCGGCAGCAGCGCGCCGCTCGTATAGCCGATGCCCTTCGAGCCGAGGTCGGCGTAGAGATATTCGCCCTTGATCGACCAATTGTTGGTGACGGCGAATTCGGCGCCGGCGCCGACCGTCCAGCCGGCCTGCAGGCCGGTCGAACCCGTGCGGACCGCAAAGGCGGCGAGCGGCGCCGAGACGATTGCGTTGGGAGCCGCCGCATTGCCGTAGGCCAGGCCGCCGGTGACGTAGATCAGCGCACGGTCGAAACCGTAGCCGAGACGGGCGCGGACCGTCCCGAGATAGCCGTCGTTGGTCGAGCTCGACATGCTCAACGGCGGGGTGACCGTCGCCTTGGTGCGGTAGTCGAGATCGGTCTCGACGCCGACCACGACGCGGCTCGCCGTTTGCCAATTGTAGCCCAGCGTGCCGCCGATCAGGGCGCCGCCGCCGCCGAGCTTGCCCGAAACGCCGGCGAACGGATTGATGCGGGAATTGTTGAACCAGCCGCCGCCGTTCACGCCGACATAGAGGCCGGACCAGGTAAAGATCGGCGCGGGCGCCGCGACATAGGCCGGCGGGGGCGCCTTGCGGGAGGGAAGGTCGGCGGCCAAGGCGCCGCCAGCGATTGTGGAAGCTGCAAGGGCGGCCGCCAGAATACGAACCATACGCATATCACTGTCCTCTACTTCACTGCGGCGCGCGTTCCGCCGCCGCATCGGTCAACTCAGAACGGTCGCAGCCTGGCCTGGCGCTGCCTCCGTCGACGAACCCGGCCTCTCGACCAGATGGCGGAATGAATAGAAGGTTGTTCTATATCAATCGATTAGCCATCATTGCGGTCGCGACAATACGAGCGGATTCGCTAATGCGGTTTTAACGTAAAGAGATTTCCGCCCGCGATTTTGCGGCGCCGCCGCAAAGGGTCCGGTCATGGTTAGCGAGGCGTGAACGCGTCGCGCTAACCCTAATTCCGGTTTCGTACGAAATGTCACAGCGCGACCGTCGAATTGCGCGTAGCATTCACATGTGCCGAGTGGCGTTCTCGCTGCGAGATTTCACCGCCTGCGCAGGCGAGACGACGCGAAGCTCCCTCTTGCCGCGTTTCAGCGTCATGTTCCACAGCGTCGAAATCGGACAGGCGTCGGGCTTGGCGACCCGCGACGATCGCAGTCGCGACCAGGCGTTCTCGGCTTTCGTCTCCAGCGACGCCGATCTCGTCGGCCTCGTCGCCTTCGCGCTTCACGAACGGCAATTCGCGGAATGGCGCGCGGAAATGGCGCGCGTCTGCGGACGCCCGCCGACGCAGGACGAAATCCACGCGCACCGGCTCGGCGAGACGACGCCGCGCCGCATCGCCGCCTATCGTTTTCTCGCGCAGGAAAGCCTGGAGGGACGCGGCTCGCACAACAGCGCGCGCGCCGCCTATTGCGACGATCCGGAATTCGAGAAGTTCTGCGCCTCGGAGTTCGATTTCATCGGCATGGTCGCCTACGCCATACACGAGCAGCAGGTGCGCGAATGGCGCGAGGCGATCCGCCGGACCTACCGGCGGATGCCTACATCCGACGAGGAGCGGGCGCACCGGATCAGCGAGACGAATCCGCGCCGGATCCTCGCCTACCGCTTTCTCGCGGGCGAACGTCTCGCGGGCCGCGGTCCCGACCTGACGCCCGGCGTGTCGAAAGTCTCCTTCATCGTGCGCGCGCTCGGCAAGGAGGGGCGGGGCCGGGAAGGCAAGTCGCGCTCGTGGCGCAACTGGGGTTTTCGCTTCGGCCGCGCGTGATCGCGCTCATCCCAGCTTCGGTTCGCGATCGTAGAGCGAGAGGTTGGGGTTGAAATAGGGGTCGTTGCGGACCGCCGCGCCCCAGACGCGCAGGAAATAGTCGCGTTCCGGACGGTGGACGCGCTGCAGGCGCAGGCCCGCGCCGCCGCGGCTCGCCGATTCGCGGTGCGCAAGCATCACGCGGCAGTCGCAAATCGTCCGCCAGCCGCGCGCGTTCAGCCGCAGGCAGAGATCGACGTCGTTGAGTTCGATCGGAAGATTGTCGGCGTCGAAGCCGCCGACCGCGTGGAATTTCGCGCCTTCGACCATCAGGCAGGCCGCGGTGACGGCCGAGCATTCGTGCGGCGCGAGCGAACCGCCGAGCCAACCCGCCGCGCGACGGCCCTGGCCCTCGCCGAAATGGCCGGCGACGCCGCCCATGCCGAGGACGATGCCGGCGTGCTGGACGCGTCCCTCCGGGTAGACCAGCTTGCAGCCGACGGCGCCGACATCCGGCCGCGTCGCGAATTCCAGCATGCGCTCGATCCAGCGCGGCTGGAGAACGACGGTGTCGTTGTTGAGGAACAGGAGCGTGTCGCCGCGCGCCTGCGCCGCGCCGAAATTGCAGAGCGCGGCAAAGTTGAACGGCATGGGATTGCGGATGACGCTCAGCCGTTTCTCCTCGCGCTGCAATCGCTCGAGCGTCGTCAGGGTCGCGGGTTCGACGCTGCCGTTGTCGATCACGACGACGTCGTAGTCGCGATGGCCGGTCCGCGCGAAGATCGACGTCAGGCAACGGGAGAGCAGGTCGATCCTGTCGCGCGTGGGAATGACGATCGTGACCTTGCGCGTCGACGGTTTCGGCGCGGCCTTGCGGCTCATGCGCGCGGACAAAGGCGCGGAATCTGCCGTCGCGACCAGCGCCCGCGCGACATGCCCGACCGTTCCGGCCGGCGCGTCCGCCAGCGCCGCGTCGACACGCGCCTGAGGCGTCGCGGTCGCGTCGTCGCGGCCCGCCTGCGCGATACCGGCGCGCAGCATGGCGGCGCGTCCGACATAGGGGCTGTAGGCCTGCCGGATCGGGCTCCAGTCCGGTTTGAAATGCGGCTGCGCGCCGCCGTCCGGGCGCGTCGGCCGGGTGTCGTCGCTGTAGACGATCGCGTATTCGGGATGGCGCGCGAAGGCCGCCAGGAAGGATGCGAGCGCATGCGGCGCGAGGCGGTCGCCCGCGCAGAGCGCCATGACATAGGCGGCGCCGCCGTGCGGCGCGACATCCGAAATGCGCGGATCCGGATGGGCCCCGGCCCATGCCGCCGCCGCGGCGGACGCGCCGGACAGGACGAGGCGCCAATCGGCGTGGGACTGGGCGAGGAGCGCGGCGCAGGCGCCCTCGACATCCGCGGGGTCGACGGCGCCGCTGATCACGACCGCGACCTGTCCCGCCGTTGCGGAGCCGAGCGGGCCGGCGCGGCGGCGGCGCGCGCGCCACTTCTCGAAGGCCTGGGTCTCGGCGCGCTCCAGCACGAAGCGCAGATTGAGATCGGCCTCCTCGCGCAACCGCACCATGCGCGCGCCTGTCGCGATCAGGCCGCGTCGCGGCGAAGCGAAGCGCAGGCGCATCTTCTCGCGCGAGGAGAGGGCGCGGACGGATTCGATCCTGAACTGGAAGGGCCCCGGCTCGTCGGTAGGACAGATGCGAATCGCCACGGTCTCCGGCGGAACCCGGCCGCGCCAGCAAGCTGCGCCTTCCGACGGCGCGGGCAGGAATGCGTTCCAGCAGCGCCCGTCGCGCGCGCGGAACTGCAGGATCGGCCGCGCCATCCGGTCGCTCAGCCCCATCGCATAACAAATCTCGACCACCGCGCCGCGATGGAACGCCTGCAGCGGGCGCGCTTCCAGCCACGGTTCGCGCCCGAGCGCGACGAACCGGCCGTCTTCGACGGCGACATCGGCGACGGGGCGGAGTTCGAGAGGCGTCGGTCGCAAGGCTGGCATGGCGCAGCAAAGGGGTAACAATCCGCCGGGGCGCGGTAAACGGATTTCGGCGTCGCACGGGACCGGGCAGGCGTCCGGCGACAAGGCATTGTCAAACGCGCCCGGCGCCGATATGAGAGGCGCGCCCGCGCCGCCGTCGGCGCCCGCAGCCGCAATAGCTCAGCTGGTAGAGCACCTCATTCGTAATGAGGGGGTCGGGGGTTCGAATCCCTCTTGCGGCACCATCCCGCCTATACTTCTGACCATCCAGTTGGTTGTGCGGCGCAGTGCGAATTTGTCCAGAACATCCAGCTCCAACAGATGATATTCGCGTCTCGCGTTGCTTTCCGCCAGCGCTTTCCAACTTGACCGGCGCAGCTGCGCCGCCGTCGGAACGGCGGCGCCCAACCGCAGGCCGAGGTCGCGGACACGTAGCCCTGCGCAGGCCGCCTTCGTCGATGCCGTGGCCGACGTCGAAGGACCGCGGTTGGCCTAGAGTCTATTGCATTCAGGTCGACGCATCCGTCATTGCGAGCCCGACAGAAGTCGGCTGGCGCCGACTTCGTCTGAGAGCGAGCAATCCAGGAGTCGCAACTCGGCTCTGGATCGCCACGTCGCTTCGCTCCTCGCGATGACGATTTCAATTGAATGCAGACTGCTCTAGCGCGAAATCACCTTGAACGGCGGCGTAAAGCCGAGCGAGTCGATCGAGGTGACGACGATCGGCGCCACTTCGAACTGCTCGGCAGGCGTGTAGGTCCCACAGCGGAAGCCGCTGATGCTGATGTCGTAATAGCCGTACGAGGCGATCAGTTCCAGACGCGGCGTCGCTTGCGCATTCACGATCGTATTGTTGCCGAGATGGGCGAGGGAAATGCCGGTCTGTATCATCACGTTATTCGTCATCATCAATTTCTGACCGGAACAATTCGATGTCTTGTAGAAATAGCTGGCTGGATTTCTGTTGCGGTTGGAAAATCCTGTCCGCGCCACTTCGGTCAGTATCACCTGGCCCGACTTGAGCGTCAGAGCGACGATTATGTCCGAATACATCGGTCCGATGACCTTCCCCGTGCTGTCCACCAGCACAGGCTGCGGGACGGGCGGAGGAGCGGCCTGCGCAAGACCCGGGCCGCAGGAACCGATGAGCGCGCCGAGCGCCACAAGACCAGCCTTGATCATCGCTAACCCCCCTTTAGCTTGGCAATATTACATTCGCGTCTCGCTCGATTGTCGTAAGGCGGTCGATCTCGCCGCCCGCGCTGTCGCGGGGCCCGCAGGATTCCGGGAAAGCGGGAGGTTGTCCAGACATATATTGGACAGGCAAAACCTGCGGCCGGTGTATGTCGTCATCAAGCGGAAACGGCGCCGTCGTCGCGCGCCCGAAGTCAGGGCTCCGGCGCCGTCTTGCGACGGGCGCTCGTTCGGTTCATCGCCGGCGCGGCGCCGCCGGCGGCGGAACGGCGGCGTCGACGCGCAGGCCGAAGTTGCGGGCGATGAACAGGCCGCCGTGCATCAGGCCGCCCTCGTCGATGCCGTGGCCGACGCCGAAGGAAATGTGCCACTGGCAGGGCAGGTCCGCCTTGGCGAGCGCATCGGCGGAATCGAAGAGCGCGTCGAGCGGGATGACCTCGTCGGAATCGCCGTGCACGAGCAGGATCGGCGGCGGGGCGCCGTCGCGGCCGCGCGCTGTCGCCTCGGCCAGATGCTCGGAGCCGACGAGCGTTCCGGAATAGCCGAGAATGCAGGCGGGCGCGCGCTTGCGGCGCAGTCCCGCGTGAAGGGCCATCATCGTGCCCTGGCTGAAGCCGACGAGCGCGAGGGCGGATTCGTCCAGCCCGAGCTTTTCGAGTTCGGCGTCGAGAAAGGCGTCAAGGATGGGCCGCGCCTTGTTGACGCCGGTCCAGCGCTCGGCGGGATCGCGCATGGTGAGCGAGAACCATTGCCGGCCGGACGGCGCCATGGCGCAGAGTTCGGGCGCATGCGGCGCGACGAACAGGGCGTCGGGCAGGAAGGGCCGCCATTGCCGGCCGAGCTCGATCAGGTCGTTCCCGTCGGCGCCGTAGCCGTGCAGGAAGACGACGAGCTGGCGCGGCGCGCCAGATTTCGGCGCGAGGCGGGGTCCGTCGATGGGGGCGGCCATGTTCTCTCCGGGTTCAGGCGAGCGCCAAGGTCTAGAGCGCGCGGCGAAAAAAGGTGGATGCCGGTTCTTCGCGGTACTCGCGCTCTACACTTCGAAGTAGATCAGCTTTTATGCATTTGAGCGATTCCGCTCAACCGCAGGCTGGACTAGCCGAAGTCGGCGACAGCCGGCTTCGTGTCGCCGGCGCGGCCTTCCTTGACGACGCGATAATAGGCCCACAGCAGCCGCGCCGCGACGCCGCGATGCGGGCGCCAGCGTTCGCCGATCTTCTCGAGCTTCTTCGTGTCGGGTCGCGCGCGCAGGCCGAGCGCGATCCGCGCGGCCTCCTGCAGGGCGAGGTCGCCGGCCGGCCAGGCGTCGGGATGGCCGAGGCAGAAGAGAAGGAAGATGTCGGCGGTCCACGGGCCGATGCCGTGCACGGCGCAGAGCGCCGCGTGGGCGTCTTCGGCGCTCATGTCGGCCAGCGCGTCGAGATCGAGCGCCTTCGTCTCCAGCGCATGGGCGATCGCCCGCAGGGTCTTCATCTTCGGCGAGGACAGGCCGCAGCCGCGCAGGGTCTCGTCGCTCGACAGGCCGAGCGCGCGCGCCTCGAGCCTCGGGAAGGCGCTGTTGAGGCGCGCATAGATCGCATTGGCGCTGGCCGTCGAGACCTGCTGGCCGACCACGATCCAGGCGAGCCCGGCAAAGCCGGGCTCCCGGCGGCGCAGCGGCGGGTGGCCGGCCGTCTCCAGCATGTGGCCGACGCATTCGGGATCGATGTCGCGCAGCGCGGCGACGGCAAGCGCGAGCGCGGCCTCGTCGAGCACGGGCGGGCCGGGCGCATAGGCGCGCGGCTTGACCGCGACGCGGCGCTTGCGGCGTGGCGGAGACTTCTTCGCGGCCGCGGGCTTTTCACGCGCGGCGGTCTGCTTGCGCGCGACAGCCTTCTTCTTCGGCGCGAGCTCGGTCGCGCTCCTGCGTTTGCGCACGACGGCTGACGAACTTTCCCGGGTCGCTATAGTTACGTCTCCCGTGCCCAAGTCCGCAGAGTGGGGAATGAGCGAAGAGCAAAGTCAACCGGTCTGGCGTTTCGCCCCTTCGCCCAACGGTTACCTGCATCTCGGCCACGCCTATTCGGCCCTGCGCAATTTCGACGGCGCGCGGCGCTCGGGCGGCCGCTTCCTGCTGCGGATCGAGGATATCGACGCCGGCCGCAGCCGGCCGGAATTCGAGGCGGCGATCTACGAGGACCTCGCCTGGCTCGGGCTGAGCTGGGAGACGCCGGTGCGGCGGCAGTCCGAACATCTCGGCGAATATGCGCTCGCCGTCGACCGGCTGAAGAACAGCGGCGTCGTCTACCCCTGCTTCTGCACGCGCGCCGAAATTTCGCGCGCGGTCGAGGGGCAGGCGGACTGGCCGCGCGATCCCGACGGCGCGCCGCTCTATCCCGGCACATGCAAGCGCATGGGGCGCGACATGCGCGAAGGCTTCCTGATGGCCGGCCGTCATGCGGCGATGCGGCTCGACATGCCTGACGCTTGCGCGCGCCTCGAGCAGACGCTCGGCTGGCGGGAGTTCGGCGAGGGCGAGGAATGCCGGGATGTGCGCGCCGAGCCGCAACTCTGGGGCGACGTGATCGTGGCGCGACGCGACATTCCGACGAGCTATCACCTGTCCGTCGTGGTCGACGATTCGCTGCAGGGCGTGACCGATGTCGCGCGCGGCATGGATCTTTTCCATGCGACCAGCGTGCATAGGCTCCTGCAGGCGCTGCTCGACCTGCCGGCGCCCAATTACCGGCATCATCGCCTCATCCTCGACGGCGAGGGCGACAAGCTGTCGAAAAGCCGGGGCTCGACCACCCTGCGCGATCTGCGCGCCGAGGGGGCGACGCCCGGCGACATAAGACGCATGGTCGGCCTGGACTGATCTTGGTCAGCGCGCGAGAATCGCGCCGGCCGCCTGGCGCAGCGGATTGGCGGGATCGGCCAGCAGCTTGAACGCCATCGCGCAGCAGACGACGACCAGGAGCGGGCGGATGATGCGGGCGCCCAGACGCATCGCCAGCCGCGCGCCGACCTGCGCGCCGAGGAAGGCGAAGATCGCCATGGCGATCCCGACCGGCCAGACGACGGCGCCGGTCGCCGCATAGAGGCCAAGCGAACCGAGATTGCTGGCGGCATTGGCGATCTTGGTATGGGCGGTCGCGCGGACGATCCCGCAGCCGAGAAGGCTGACGAAGCCG
The DNA here is from genome assembly GCA_039808645.1 of Rhodoblastus sp. Taxonomy (GTDB): domain Bacteria; phylum Pseudomonadota; class Alphaproteobacteria; order Rhizobiales; family Beijerinckiaceae; genus JAJXWB01. The sequence goes on from JBDHTL010000032.1 coordinate 26,179, forward strand.
ATCATGTAGAACGAACCCGCGCCGGGACCGAAGACGCCGTCGTAGAAGCCGACGAGCGGCGCGACGGTCGCGGCGAAGAGCGCGGGCCTGATGCGCGCATGAGCATTGTCGTCGGAGAGGCGCGGCGCGAGCAGGAAATAGAGCGCGATGGCGACGAGCAGCGCCGGCGCGAGCGCCTCGAGCGCGCGGCGGTCGATCAGGGTCACGGACAGGGCGCCGAGGACGGAGGCGGCGCCGGCGACGAGCGCGACGGGCGTGGCCGTGCGCCAGTCGATCAGCCGGGCGCGGGCGAAGGCGAGGGCGGAGGACATTGCGCCGGCCGCGCCCTGCGCCTTGTTGGTGGCGATGGCCGTGACCGGGTCCATGCCCGACAGCATGAGCGCGGGGACCGTCAGCAGTCCGCCGCCGCCGCCGATGGCGTCGACGCAGCCCGCGACCCCGGCGACCGCACAGAGCAGCGCGAGCGTTTGCGGATCGACTCCGGTCATCGGCGCGGCTTGTTCCGACGGTTGGAGGCGTGGATCAATTCGGGGCGCTGCGCGCGGCGACGCGCGTGGCGTTGGGCGCCTTGGCCATGATCGAATCGATGCGATCGCGCTCGCGCTTGAATTCGGCGAGCATCTTTCCGTCCATCTCGCGCGTGCGCGCGAGCTTCACGCGCATGGGATCGACGAAATGGCTGTTGACCATGACTTCGTAGTGCAGGTGCGGGCCTGTCGAGAGGCCCGAGGAGCCGAGATAGCCGATGACCTGGCCCTGGCGCACGCGCACGCCTTCCGTGACGCCGCGCGCGAAGCCGGACATGTGGTTGTAGGCCGTCACATAGCCGTTGGCGTGCTGGACCTCGACGCGCCGGCCATAGCCCGAATGCCAGCCGGCGGTGAGAACGGTGCCGTTGCCGGACGCGAAGATCGGCGTGCCGATCGGCGCGGCGAAGTCGACGCCGGTGTGCATCTTCGAATAGCCGAGGATGGGATGGTAGCGCACGCCGAAGCCCGACGTGATCTTGGCGGCGGCGATCGGCTGGCGGATGAGGAACTTACGGGTCGAACGGCCGTTCTCGTCGTAATAATCGACCAGGCCGTCGTCCGGCGTGCGGTAGCGGTAGTATTTGAACGTCTCGTCGCGCGCGGTGATCGACGCGAACAGGAGCTTGTCGCGGTCGTCGCGCTCCTCGCTGTCGTCGTAGAAGGCCTCGAACGAGTCGCCCGGCTGCACGGCGCGCTGGAAGTCGATATCGTTGGCGAAGACCCGGACCAGATCGGAGATGATCTGTTTCGGCATCTCCTGTTTAAGGGCCGTCTGGTACAACGAATCGTAGAGGCGCATCCCGCCGGCGTCCTCGTCGTCCTCGTCGTCGGCCGCGCGCTTGCCCTTGCCGGTCGGCGCGGCCGTCTGGACGGCGCGCTCGACCTGGACGTAGCGGCCCTCGTCGGTGATGGCGACGGTCGCCTCGATCCGGTCGTCGGAATGAATGGTGACGCGGGCAAGCGACATGTTCGAGCCCGACCCGTCGAGATCGGCGAACAGGAGCTTGATGCGCCGGCCCTCCGCAGCGACCGAGTCGGCCTTGCGGCCGCCGAGCGCTGCGACGATCTCGGCGGCCTGCTGGCGGCCCACGGAATTGGCGCGCAGCACGTCCTGCAGCGTTTCGCCGTGGCGGACGACGACGAGGCGCTCGTCCATCTGCGTCGGCTGCTTTTCGGGCGGCGGCGGCGATTTCGAGATCAGGGTCACGTTTTCGGGCACCATCTTCACCTCGATCGAGGAGAAGGGCGTCGAGGAGACAACGGGTTCGCCGACATTGGCGTAGGCGAGTCCAGGGCCGGCGACGCGGCTGGTGCGCATGAGAAGCATCTGCGCGGGCAGCTGCATCGGCGCGCGCGGACCGGAGACGGCGACGGTCTTGAGATATTCGTTGACCTGGGCCTGCGCCTCCTCGACCGAAAGCCGGGCGGGCTGGACGCCGATCTTCTCGGCCGAGAGATCGCGGAAGGCGAAGGCGACCTCGGCGTCGTCGACGCGGGCCTCGGTCTCTTCGGGCGCGGCGGCGGCGTCGCCGCGAGCGCTGGCGAGCAGGCGCAGGGGATTGAAGGCGGGCACTTCGTCGCCGAGGCCTGCGTCGGCGACGGTCAGAGACGTGGCGACACGGGTGAAGGTCGAGGTGCGGATGATCTCGCGATCCCCGGCGCGCACCGCGACCGGAGCCTTGAAACTCTGCTTGGCGGCGACGATGTCCACCGCCTTGACCAGGCGGTCGCCCTTGCGGGGATTGACGCCTGCGTCGCTGCGATCGTCCTTGCGGGCGATCTGGGCGACCTGCGGCGTCTCGGCCTGGTAGTTCTGCCGATCGAGCGCGCTGAAGGCCGCGGCGCCGATCAGGGCGGCGCCGGAGAGGCCGGTGAGGATCGTGCCCGCGAGCCAGTGGAAGGAGATGCGTCGATGGTCGTCGTCGGAGCGCCGGCCGCCGTCGGCCTCGATCGGCGGCTCATCGCCCAGCTCGACCGCGACAGCGCGCAGCGGCTGGTGTCCACCGATCGAAAATGGCGATCGCACTTAGGTTCGACCCATCGTTTCAGGCGCGTGGACCGGCCTAACACGCCGGCGCGCGCAAATGAACCCCGCCGACGTCCGGAACGGACCGACGCAACGCCCGGGACCAAGCCTGCCGATCGTGGCTCAAGTTGGGCGCGTGGATTTTTTCGCATCACGCAGTTGCGAAGGCGGATTTGTGCGCCGCAAACGCCCGGAATTCCTCGGAAAACGAACTTTCTCGAACTTTTTTTGAATCCGTTGTTGACACCTGAACGAGGCCGGGGCTATACACCGCCCATCGACGGCGCTGCTGCTGACGCGGCCACGCGGTACGGACCTTCTCGAGTTTCTCGGGTGTGCCCACCTCCGATAGTTCATCGGAGCGAAGCTGGTTCGGCTGCTAAGGTTGTGAGGCTGTATCGCCCAAGTCTTTGAAGGCCCTCGGGTTTTCCTTAAGACGCCGCTGTTTGACAATTGAATCGGAAGAAAGAGAAACGTGGACGGCGGAAGTCCTTGCGGACCCGCTCCTTACGGAGCGCGTCGATGAGACAACTGACGGTCACGTTTACTCAAACACACCATTCGATCTTCGGATCGAAGTAGTGTTTGGGAACTCGTCAAGAGTTTAAGTGACTAGTCAGGTCAAAGCTCAACTCAACTTGAGAGTTTGATCCTGGCTCAGAACGAACGCTGGCGGCAGGCCTAACACATGCAAGTCGAACGCCGTAGCAATACGGAGTGGCAGACGGGTGAGTAACACGTGGGAACGTACCTTTCGGTTCGGAATAACTCAGGGAAACTTGAGCTAATACCGGATACGTGCGAGAGCAGAAAGATTTATCGCCGAAAGATCGGCCCGCGTCCGATTAGCTAGTTGGTGAGGTAATGGCTCACCAAGGCGACGATCGGTAGCTGGTCTGAGAGGATGATCAGCCACACTGGGACTGAGACACGGCCCAGACTCCTACGGGAGGCAGCAGTGGGGAATATTGGACAATGGGCGCAAGC
>JBDHTL010000033.1:0-28723 GCA_039808645.1 Rhodoblastus sp.
GCTCGGCGCCGGCGCCGGCGCCATCGCCGGCGGCCTGATCGGCGGCGCCGTCGGCGGCTCGAGCGGCGCCGTCGTCGGCGCGGTCTCGGGCGCCGCGCTGGGCGGTCTGACCGGCAACGCCATCGGCCGCGACCTCGACGAGCAGGACCGCATGGCCGCCTACGAGGCGCAGGAAGCCGCCTTCGAATCCGGCAAGCGCCGCCCGTGGCGCGGCCAGCGCGCCTACGGCTACATCGAGCCGGGCGTGGAATTCGACGACACCCGCGGCCATTGCCGCAACTACACGCATCGCATCTATATCGACGGCCGCCCGCGCGCGGCTCAGGGCGTCGCCTGCCGCGGCCCGGACGGCGCCTGGCAGATCGTGAGCTGAACCTTTTTTCGAGGCGCGAATGGAAGGCCGCTGTCCCAGCGGCCTTTTTCATGTGGCCTGATGAGACAATTCGCGCATTTTCTCGCGCGCCGATGCAGGATAGACGAACGCAACGCCCGGCCACATACGGGCCCGACGGATCGAACGGATCATGACCCGCAAGCAGCGCCGCCTCGTCTTCATCGCCGCCGCCCTCGCGGCGCTCGGTTGCGCGCTCGGGCTCGTGTTGTTCGCCATGCGCGACAACATCGTCTTCTTCTATTCGCCGACCGAGCTAGCGACCAAGCAGCTCGCGCCCGGCACGCGCGTGCGCGTCGGCGGGCTGGTGAGAGACGGCTCGCTCGTGCGCGGCGCGGGCAAGCAGGTGTCCTTCGCGATCACCGATACGGGCGAGAAGGACGTGGCCGTGACCTACGACGGCATTCTGCCCGACCTGTTCCGCGAAGGGCAGGGCGTGGTGGCCGAAGGCGCGCTCGACGCCAAGGGCGCGATCAAGGCCGACAACGTTCTGGCCAAGCACGACGAGCGCTACATGCCGCGCGAGGTCGCCGACGCCTTGAAGAAGCAGGGCGTGTGGAACGAAGGGCAGGCCCCCGGCAAGACCGAGACCAAGCCGGCGGAAAAGGGCGGCAAGTGATGCGTATCCGTTTTGCCCTGCTTGCGCTCGTCGTGGCCCTGACAGCGCCGTGGGCCGCGCATGCGGTGCAGCCGGACGAAGTCCTGCCCGACCCCAGGCTCGAGCATCGCGCGCGCGAAATCTCGGGCGGCGTGCGCTGCATGGTTTGCCAGAACGAGAACATCGACGATTCGAACGCGCCGCTCGCGAAAGACCTGCGCCTTCTGGTGCGCGAACGCCTGACCAGGGGCGACAGCGACGACCAGGTGCGCGACTATCTCGTTGCGCGTTATGGCGATTTCGTTCTGCTCAAGCCGCCGCTGCGGCCCTACACGCTGATCCTCTGGATCACGCCGGCGCTGGTCTTGCTCGGCGCGGCGGGCTTCACGCTTGCGCGGATGCGGACCCGAAAGGCCGCGCCGGCCGCGGCGCTCACCGACGCCGAACGGGCCGCGCTCGATCGGCTGGTCGCGAGCGACGATCGCGCGGACGGCCCGATTACGAAAGCTTAATCTCGCGGCCACGCGCGCGTAAGGGGCGCATCTCCATCTTCTCCATCGACGGCGGGCCGAGCCTGCCGAGAGGAGAAGAATTCATGACTGTCCGCAATCTCGAACCCGCTCGCTCCGAGGGTTTCGTCCTGCCGCGTCCGCGCGTCCGCGCGCGCGTGCTCATGCTGGGCGCCGTTTCCGCGCTGGCCCTGACCGGCGCCGCCCTCAACACCTCGCTTGTCACGCTTCCCGCTTACGCCGAAGCGCCGCTCAACCAGTCGATCGCCCCCTCCGGTCCCGCCTCCTTCGCCGATCTCGTCGATCGCGTGAAGGGCGCGGTCGTCTCGGTGCGTGTGAAGACCGTGCAGACGGCCTCCGACGAGGAGGGCCCCGGCATGCCGCAATTCGGCCAGGGCGACCCGATGGAGCGCTTCTTCAGGCAGTTCGGCGGCCGCGACCAGTTCCGTCACAGGCCGCAGAAGGGCATGTCGCTGGGCTCCGGCTTCATCATTTCGGCCGACGGCTACGTCGTGACCAACAATCACGTCGTGCAGAACGGCTCCGACGTCGAACTCGTGCTCGACAACGGCAAGACGGTCGGCGCCAGGATCGTCGGCACGGACAAGAAGACCGACCTCGCGCTTCTCAAGATCAAGGAGAGCGGGACCTATCCGTTCGTGCAGTTCGGAAGCAAGACGCCGCGCGTCGGCGACTGGGTCGTGGCGGTCGGCAATCCCTTCGGTCTCGGCGGCACGGTGACGGCCGGCATCGTTTCGGCGCGCGGCCGCGATATCGGCTCCGGCCCGTATGACGATTTCCTGCAGATCGACGCGCCGGTGAACCGCGGCAATTCCGGCGGCCCGACCTTCGACGCGACCGGCCAGGTCGTCGGCGTCAACACCGCGATCTTCTCGCCGTCCGGCGGCTCGGTCGGCATCGGCTTCGCCATTCCTGCCGACACCGCGCGTCAGGTCGTCGCCGAACTCAAGGACAAGGGCGTCGTCTCGCGCGGCTATATCGGCGTGCAGATCCAGCCGGTCACGCAGGACATCGCCGACGGCCTCGGCCTGAAGGACACCAGGGGCGCGCTGGTGGCGGAAGCCAAGAGCGGCCCGGCGGCGGACGCCGGCCTGAAGTCCGGCGATGTGATCGTCGCGGTCAACGGCGAGAAGATCGACGGCCCGCGCGAACTTGCCCGCAAGATCGCCGGCATCGGGCCCGACAAGAAGGTGGAGCTCGCCTATATGCGCGGCGGGTCCGAGAAGACCGTCTCCGTCACGCTCGGCAAGCTGCCGAACGAGCGCGAGGCCAAGGCCGATATGCCCGAGAGCGCGGATCCCTCGTCGCTCGCAGGCTACGGTCTCGAGCTTGCGCCGGCCACGGCCGTCCCCGGCGCCGGCAGGACCGGCGTCGTGGTCGCGGACATCGACCCCGACGGCGTCGGCGCCCAGAAGGGACTGCGCTCGGGCGACGTGATCCTGGAAGCGGCGGGCAAGCCGGTTTCCACCCCCGCGCAGGTCGTCGCCGCGATCAAGGACGCGCGCGCCGAGGGGCAAAAGGCGGTGCTGCTGCGGGTGAAGACCGGCGACGGCACGCGCTTCGTCGCGCTGGCGACCCGCGCGGCCTCGTAACTCTCCGATCCAGACCGCGGTCCGCCCTGTCCGCGGTCCTGGCGACGGCAGGCCGAGCCCCCCTTCCGGCCTGCCGTTTTCTTTTGGAAACGGCTATATGTCGGATATGCGACTCCTCGTCATCGAAGACGATTCCGAAGCGGCCGCCTATCTCGTGAAGGCCTTTCGCGAGCAGGGCCATATCGCCGATCACGCCGCCGACGGCCTCGACGGCTACGCCCGCGCCGCCGAGGGCGACTACGACGTGCTGATCGTCGACCGCATGCTGCCGAAGCTCGACGGCCTCTCGCTGATTTCGAGCCTGCGCGCACAGAAGATCGAGACGCCGGCGCTGATCCTGTCGGCTCTCGGCCAGGTCGACGATCGCGTGAAGGGACTTCGCGCGGGCGGCGACGATTATCTGCCGAAGCCCTACGCCTTCTCCGAACTGCTGGCGCGCGTGGAGGCGCTGGGCCGCCGCAAGGGCGCCGCCGGCGCGCAGGAAACCGTCTATCGCGTCGCCGATCTCGAACTCGATCGCCTCTCCCACAAGCTGACCCGTGGCGCCAAGGACATTCCGCTGCAGCCGCGCGAATTCCGTCTGCTCGAATATCTGATGAAGCACGCCGGGCAAGTGGTGACGCGCACCATGCTGCTCGAAAACGTCTGGGACTATCATTTCGATCCCCAGACCAACGTGATCGACGTCCATATCTCGCGGCTGCGCTCCAAGATCGACAAGGGTCACGAGACGCCGCTGCTGCACACGATCCGCGGCGCGGGCTACATGATCCGCGACGGCGCCGCGTGAGCGCGCTCGCCAAGCTGTTCCGCACGACCGCTTTCAAGCTCGCAGTCGTCTATTCCATCGTCTTCGCCGTCGCGGCGAGCCTTGTCGTGATGAACGTCGGCCGCAACGTGCGCGGCGTGCTCGAAGACCAGATTTCCGAAACCATCGACGCCGACATTCGCGGCCTCGCCGACCAATATGCGCAGGGCGGCGTGCAGCAGGTGGTGCAATCCATCGAGCGGCGCATTCGCCAGTCGGGCGGCGACATTTATCTTCTCACCACTTTCGCGGGCGAGCCGATCGTCGGCAACGCCGCGTCGCTGCCGGCCGCGACCCTGTCGAGCGATGGCCTCGTCGAGACGACGTACCAGAGGCCGGGCGAGAACAAGGCCCATCGGCGCGCGCTGGCGCGCGTCTTCGTCCTGCCCGGCAATTATCGCCTGCTCGTCGGCCACGACGTCGAGGAACTCGAACGGCTGCGCAAGATCCTGCGGCGCGCGCTCGGCAATTCGCTGATCTGGCTCGTGCTGATCGGCGCGGTCGGCGGCCTCTTCGTCGCCAGGCGCGTTCTCATCCGCGTCGACGCCATGTCGGAATCTGCGGCGGTCATCATGCGCGGCGACCTGTCGAAGCGCCTGCCGGTTGCCGGCAGCGGCGACGAGATCGACCGGCTGGCCGAAAACCTCAACGCCATGCTCGCGCGCATCGAGGCGCTGCTGCACGGCATGAAGGAGGTCTCGGACAATATTGCCCACGATCTGCGCACACCGCTGACGCGCCTGCGCAACAACGCCGACACGGCGCTGCGCCAGACCGGCGACCCCGAGGCCTTGCGCGAGACGCTCGACAAGGTGATCGGCGAGGCGGACGGCCTCATGCGCATCTTCGACGCATTGCTCACCATCGCGCGCGCCGAATCCGGCACCGGCCCCAAGATGGAGACGCTCGACGTGAGTCGCGTGGCCGAAGACGTGGCCGAGCTTTACGAGGCGGCGGCGGAGGAGGGCGGCGTCGCCTTCTCGTTCGCCATCGAGCCGGGGCTTCTGGTGCGCGGAAATCGCGAACTAATCGCGCAGGCGCTCGCCAATCTCCTCGACAATGGCCTGAAATACGGAACGCCTGCGGCGCCGGGCGTGGCGTCCGAGTTGCGCCTCGTCGTCCGCCGTGTCGGACCGATGGTGCGCCTGTCGGTCGAGGATCGCGGTCCGGGCGTTCCGGCGGCGGACCGCGACCGCGTGCTCGACCGCTTTGTCCGGCTGGAGGCGTCGCGGACGCTGCCCGGCTCCGGTCTCGGCCTGTCGCTCGCCGCCGCGATCGCGCATTTGCACGACGGCGCGTTGCGGCTCGAGGACAATGCGCCGGGCCTGCGCGCCGTGCTAGAGATTCGCGCCACGACATCTGCGCCGCCGCAGGTCGGGCGGCAGGGAGACATGACGCGTGCAGGGACCGGATGAAGCGAGCGAACGCGTTTTCTGGCGGCGTCTGAAGCCCGCGCCGCTCATGGCGGACAAGAAGTCGGCCGCCGCGAAAATGAAGGACCTGCTCGAAGCGGCGGATGGCCACGCTTCACTCGCCTCGCTGCTGTCCGAACCGGCGGTCGCTTCCTTGCTGTCGGCCGTCGCCGATCACTCGCCTTTCCTCTGGCGGCTTGTGGCGGCGGATCCGGCGCGTCTCGGCGACATGCTGGCGAGCGATCCCGACACGGCCTTCGCCGCCGCGCTCGACAAGCTGGCCGCCGATTGCGCAGGCGTTCACGACGAGGCGGCGCTGATGAAGCGCCTCCGCCGCGCGCGGCAGTTCGGCGCGCTCTACATCGCGCTCGCCGATCTGGGCGGCCTGTGGTCGCTCGATCAGGTCACGGGAGCGCTCAGCGCCGCGGCCGACGCCTATGTCGCGGCCACGCTCGATTTCCTTCTGCGCCGCGCGGCGGCGGACGGCCGCTTCCAGGCCGTCGATCCCGCCCGTCCGTCCGCCGAATGCGGCCTGGTCATTCTCGCGCTCGGCAAGCACGGCGCCCGCGAGCTCAACTATTCCAGTGACGTCGATCTCGTCGTCTTCTACAATCCGGTCAGCGCGGCCGAGCGCCTGTCCGGCGGCGAGCCCGGACCGTTCTACGTCCGTCTCACCAAGGCGCTCGCGCGCATTCTGTCGGAGCGGACCGGCGACGGCTATGTGCTGCGCGTCGACCTGCGCCTGCGCCCCGATCCCGGCTCGACGGCCGTTGCCGTGTCCCTGCCGGGCGCGCTCTCCTATTACGAGACGCTCGGCCAGAACTGGGAACGCGCCGCCATGATCAAGGCGCGGCCCATCGCCGGCCAGATCGAACTGGGCGCGCGCTTTCTCGAGGACCTGCGACCCTTCATCTGGCGTCGCTACTTCGACTATGCGGCCATTTCCGACATCCACGCGATGAAGCGCCAGATCCACGCGGTGCGCGGACATGCCGAAGTCGTCGTTCCCGGCCACGACGTGAAGCTCGGGCGCGGCGGCATTCGCGAGATCGAATTCTTCGTCCAGACGCAGCAGTTGATTTTCGGCGGCCGCAGGCCCGAACTGCGCGGCCGCCGCACCGTGGACATGCTGGCGGCGCTGGCGGCCGACAATTGGGTGTCGCCGCAGGCGCGCGACGAGCTGACCAAATCCTACGACGTCCTGCGCACGGTCGAACACCGCCTGCAGATGATCGCCGACGAACAGACGCAGCGCCTGCCGTCCGACGCCGGCGAACTCGCCCGTTTCGCCAAGTTCTGCGGCCATTCGACCTACAGGAAGTTCGAGACCTGGCTGACCCGGCATTTCCGCAAGGTCGAACTGCATTATTCACGCCTGTTTGAGCGCGAACCCGGGCTTGATGCGGAGAAGGGCAGCCTCGTCTTCACCGGCGTGACGGACGATCCCGAAACGCTCGAGACATTGGCCCGCATGGGCTTCAAGGACCCGCCGCGCGCCGCCGAGACGGTCCGCGGCTGGCACTTCGGCCGCAGGGCCGCCGTGCAGACGGCGCGCGCGCGCGAAGTGCTGACCGAACTCGTTCCGGATCTGCTGGAATCGCTGGCGGGCTCCGGCGATCCGGACGCGGCGCTGGCCGCTTTCGACGCTGCTCTCGGCCATATGCCCGCCGCGATCGAATTGTTTTCGATCCTGCGCTCCAACAAGGGGCTGCGCGATCTGTTCGGCGACGTTCTCGGCGCGGCGCCGCGGCTTGCGGCGATCGTCGCCAAGTCGCCGCATGTGCTCGACGCCGTAATCGACCCGCGCTTCTTCGGCTCGGCGCTCGACCGCTCCTATTTCGACGAACACGCGCGGCGCCTCTATTCGATCGAGCACTACGAGGATTTTCTCGACGCGGCGCGGCTGATCGCCCAGGAGAATCTCTTCTCGATTGGCGTGCGCGCTCTGTCGGGCGCGATCGATCCCGTCGACGCGGGGCCCGCTTTCTCCTCGCTTGCCGATTGCCTGCTCGAGGCGACGCTTCACCATGTGCTCGCCGCGTTCGAAAGCGAACACGGGCGTGTCGCCCGCGGCCGTGTCGCCGTGCTCGCGATGGGCAAGCTCGGCTCGCGTGAAACGACCGCGACGTCGGACCTCGATCTCGTCATCGTCTACGATTTCGACGAAGCCAATCCGGATTCGGACGGCCGCCGATCGCTTCACGCGGTCCAGTATTATACGCGGCTCACGCAGCGCCTGATCTCGGCGCTGACGGTCGCGACGCGGCGCGGCCCGCTCTACGACGTCGACATGCGCCTGCGGCCGTCGGGCAAGAAGGGCCCGGTCGCGGTGCAATTGTCGAGCTTCGTCCAGTATCAGCGCGACGAGGCCGAAACCTGGGAAAAGATGGCGATCTCGCGCGCCCGTCCGATCTGCGGCGACCCGACGCTGCGTGACGACCTCGCGGCGGCGATCCGGCGGTCGCTGGCCGAACGGCGAGACGTGACGACGTTGAAGCGCGACATTCGCGACATGCGCGAATTGATCGCCAAGGAAAAGGGCGACCGCGACCGGGCCGATCTCAAGCTCTATCGCGGCGGTCTCGTCGACGTTGAATTCGCCGCGCAGTTTCTGGTTCTCGCGCATGCCGCGGAGCACGAGGAGCTTCTCGTCGCGGGAACCGCGGATATCCTGCGTCGCGCCGCTTCGTCGGGCGTGCTGTCGGCGGGCGACGCCGAAGCGCTGCTCGCCGCCCATCGCCTCTATACCGACATCGTTCAGATGCAGCGCGTACTGCTGCCCGTCGACATGAAGCCGGACGCTGCGCCGGCCGCCGTTCGCCGCAGGATCGCGACCAGCGCGGGGCTTCCGGACGAAAAACAGTTGAACGCGGAAATTGTGGAACGGGCGGCGGCGGTGGCGGCCATTTTCAGGCGGCTGCTTGCCGCCTGACGCTCTGATCCGCCGGCAGCGGCAGGTGGAACTGCACGATCGTGCCGCGTCCGGGCTGTGAGCGCACCTTCAGGCAACCCCTGTGCAGCGAGACCAGGGAGTGCGCAATCGCAAGCCCGAGGCCCGAGCCGCGCATTCCGTTGTCGACATTCGAATGGAATTGTTCGAACGGCTTTCCGATGCGCGCGACGCAGTCCCGCGACATGCCGGGGCCGTTGTCCGCGATGTAGATATTGACCCCGTTCGCCGAAGGCCGAAGCCGGATGGAAACCGCGCCGTCGCTCGCGGTGAACTTGATCGCGTTGCGCAGGACGATGCCGAGCGATTTCTCGATCGCCGCCCTGTCGCCGAGGAAGCCCAGGATCGGGGGGGCACGCGTCTCGAGCGAAATCGACTTCTCGCTGGCCGCGAGTTCGACGCGCCGGGCCGCCGCCTGCACGCTCTGGGCCAGGTCGAACGGCTTGGCGTCGATCGAAACCTGGCCGGCGTCGAGACGCGACATGTCGAGCACGTCGGAAATGACGCCGAGCAGATAGTCGCCGCTTTCTTTGATGTGCGTGCTGTAGTCCGCGTACTTGTCGGACCCCAGCGGACCGAAGACCTGCGCCTGCATCATCTCGGAGAAGCCGATGATCGCATTCAGCGGCGTGCGCAATTCGTGGCTCATGTTGGCCAGGAATTCCGTCTTCGCGCGATTGGCGCTTTCGGCGTTGGCTTTCTCCTCGAGATATTTCTCGGCGAGTTCCGCGAGTTCGCGCGCCTGTCGTTCGAGCGCCTGGCGCGACTTGCGCAGGTCGATCACGGTCGCGGTCAGCCGGCGCTCGGAATCCAGCAGTTGCTCTTCGTGCTTCTTGAGTTGCGTGATGTCGGTGCCGATCGAGACGTAGCCGCCGTCGCTGGTGCGCCGCTCGTTGACCTGCAGCCAGCGTCCGTCGACGAGCCGCGCCTCGTAGGTGCGGGCGGCGGCGCCGGGGCGTTCGCCCAGCGCGATCTGCGTCTGGATCAGCGGCGGCGAGCCGGCGGCCATGACATGCGAATAGGGATTCCCGGCGGCGGCGGTCTCGTCGCACAGGCCATGCAGCGTCCGGAATTTCGAATTGCTCATCACCAGCCGGTTGTCGGAATCCCATAGGACGAAGGCTTCGGAGATGGATTCGATCGCGTCGCGCAGGCGCGCGTCATGTCGCTCGGTGCGTTCGGCAAGCGCGCGCTGTTCGGTGATGTCGATCACGATGCCGATCAGCCGCGGGCCTTCGCCGGGCATCGCGTCGACGAGTTCGGCGCGGGCGCGCAGCCAGATCCATTCGTTGCGCGCGTTGCGGATGCGGAATTCGCTTTCCAGCGCCTGGCTCTTCTTGGCGGCGAGCGCTTCGGCCATCGAGGCGAGGTCCGAGTCGCCCGCGTGCATGAGCGCGGTCAGTTCGCCGAACGACATGAAGCGGTCCTGCGGCTCCATGCCGAGAATCTCGTACATGGATTGCGACCAGTAGATGCGGCCGCGCGCAATGTCCCAGTCCCAGAGGCCGCAGTGGCCGCGGCTCAGCGCGGCGTCCATGCGGCGGCGCAGCCGCTCGCTCGCCTCGTCCGCGTCGCGTGTGCGGCCGGCCTGCCAGCAATAGGCGGCGACGACGAGCGCGAGCAGAAGGCCGGTCGAGCCGAGCAATATGTCGGTGCGGACGACATTGGCGCGCGCTTCGGCGATTGCGTCGTCGAACGTGTGCACGACGGCGAGCTGACCCAGCGGCGCGTGAAGATTGCGGACGGTGGCGAAGGCGCGCACGCCGTTGGCGAGCGCGATCTGCATGACGCCGGCTTTCTCGGCGAGGACGGCGACGGGTTCGCCGACCCCCAGGATGTCCGACAGGTTCTTTGGGGCGTTTGCCTGCTTGGGGAAATAGTCGAGGATCGCGCCGGACGGATCGGTGATGAACACGCGCCGACCGCGCGCGAGAGCGCGGCCGGGCGCCACGTCCGTCAACGCGACGCCGCCGTCCTTGCCCAGCAGCGAGATGGCCGCGCCGCGCAGATTGTGCTCGATCGCGGAGGCGACCAGCTCCAGATCCGAATTCGCGTCGCTGAGCGCCTCTTCGTGCACCCGCGTCGACATGAATGCGGCGGCCACGGTGAGGGAGGTGAGAAACAGGATCGCCATGGCGGCGACGCCGCGGCGGAACCACGGTTCGACGCGATGCAGGGCTTCCGGTTCGGGAAAGAACCGTCCCGAAACCACGCCCCGACTGCGCGTCCGCCCACGCGCAAATACGCTGGCTGCGTCTGCACGCGCCATGTATGGCCCCCTCGAATCCTTGTTCGCTGATCGGAGCCATGTGCCGCATCGCTCCGAATCGAATTCATCTGAATCCTCGGGCGGCGATTTGTCCAGAGCGATTGACGGAGGATGAATCAGAAATTTTCGCGCGCCGCGAATTCGCGCGAACGGAGTACGAACGATTGGTTAATTACGCCGCACGCATCGGCTCGGCATGGCCGACCACCCGGCAGATGTCGTTGCGTGCGGCCTTCAGCTTGCGGTCGACGTCGTCGACGGCGTCGTGGACGCGGATCACCGTCAGCGTCGGGTCGACGCGGCAGTGATAATTGACGACGAGGCCGGCGTCGGTCCGCCGCACGCGCACGTTGTGGATGTCGGCGATCAGGTCGCCGCTCGCCGCATGCGCGGCGAGTTCCGCCGCGATGGTCGCGGACAGATCGGGCGGAACGTCGTGCCCCTCGAGCTCGCGGGTCTCCAACGGCTCGATATGCGTCTCGACCTCGACATCCTCGCCCAGTTCGTCGCGCACGGCGCTCTCGAGCCTTGTCGCAACGTCATGCGCTGCGCCGTGCGGCATCCGGCCGTCGAGTTCGAGATCGAACGAGATCGAACGCCGACCATCCACTTCCTGAACCGTCACATGATGGATCGCGCGCTTCTGCCGCGCGGCGACGAGCAGCACACGTTCGAGCGCCGTTTCGTCGTCCAGCGCGAGCGGCGCGGTCGTTAGCGTCAGTTCGGCCTCCGGCGCCTCCCGCTTGATGGCTTCGGCCGCGGCCTCGCTGATGCGCGCGACGCGCTCCTGGGGCAGTGTGCGCGGCACGCCGAGGCCGATCTCGCCGAGGAGTATCGGGCCGGCGGGGCGCAAACGCAGAAAATCGACGCGCACGACGCCGGGCACGGCTTCCACCGCGGCGCGCAGCTTGTCCGCGACGCCTTCCGGCGCCGTGTCAAGCAGCACGTCGACGGTGCGCCGCCCGAGCCGGTAGCCAGCGATGGCCACGAAGGCCGCGACGCCGAAGGCGGCGAAGGCGTCCGCCTGCGGATAGCCGAAATAGGTGAAGGTGAGGCCGGTCAGCACGAGCACGGAGGCGACGAGATCGCTGGAAAAATGCAGGGCGTCGGCGGCCAGCGCGTCGCTGCGCGTTTCCTTCGCGATGCGGGACAGCGATCGCCAGCGGAATGCGTCGATGACGATCGAAGCGACGAGGACGACGAAGGCGATCGCCTTGGGCTCCACCGAGGCGTCCTTGGACAACAGGCGGTGGGTCGCCTCGATCGTGACGAAGGCCGTCAGCGCGAACAGCAGCCCGGTTTCCACCAGCGCCGCGAGCGATTCGTATTTGCCGTGGCCGTAGTGATGCTCGTCGTCTGCGGGCTTGTGCGCCGCACGCACCGCGAGCCATGTGAGAATGGTCGCGCCGGTGTCGACCGCCGCATGCGCGGCTTCGGACAGGAGCGCCAGGGAGCCCGACATGAGCCCCGCCACGAGCTTGCCGACCGTGATCGCGGCGCTGGCCCCGATCGAGGCGAGCGCCGCGCTCTCTTTCTTGTCGTGCAGCTCGGACATGGCTTTTCCCGTTGCGCCCATCCGGGCGTGGACCGTCTAGGCGATAGAGGCTCGGGCGGCAAGTTTTCGCTTTTCTTCGGCGCGCCCCTGGCCGATCCTTCGGGCAACGTTCCGAGGAGACAAAGCCTTGCAATATCTGCACACAATGATCCGCGTCAGCGATCTCGACAGCTCGCTGGACTTCTTCTGCGGCAAGCTCGGCCTGGTCGAGGTCCGGCGCGTCAGCAACGAGGCCGGCCGTTTCACGCTGGTCTTCCTGGCGGCCCCGCGGGACGTCGATCTGGCCAGGCAGCGGAACGCGCCGCTGGTCGAACTGACCTACAACTGGGATCCGGAGGACTATGCGGGCGGCCGGAATTTCGGCCATCTCGCCTACAGCGTCGACGACATCTACGCGCTCTGCGATCGGTTGATGAAGGCGGGCGTCGTCATCAACCGTCCGCCGCGCGACGGGCGCATGGCCTTCATCCGCACGCCGGACAATATTTCGATCGAGCTTCTGCAGGCCGGCGACGCCAAGCCGCCCGCCGAACCCTGGAAGTCCATGCCGAATACCGGCGTCTGGTAGCCTCGACAGACCCGCCGCGCGACGCGGGGAGCGCAAGCGGCGCGGCGGCGTCACGATCTCGTCTTGATTGGCCCGTAACGTGTGTTTCGTCACCGCAACGCGATGTTCGATCGACGAAACTTCGTCTGTCGCCGGGTTGCCGGAGGGCAGGGTCAACGCTCGCCAGGGGGAGAGTCCGATGGTGATCCAGGACATCATGAACTCTTGTTCCAACGAGAAGGTCGCGGAAGCCGCGGTCGCCTCGATCGGCGGGACTTTCGCGCGCCGCGTGCGGGAGACGGCTAAGCGTCGCGGCGTCCGTCCGGGCGCGCTGGCGGCCTCGGCGGTCCTGCGCTTCCGCAGCGACGCCCGCTCGACCGAGTTCGAGGCCTTGCAGCGGGCCCTCGCGGGCGAGGACCTGCCGCTGCTGCGCGGCTTCGCCCTCATCGTCGAACCGGCTTTGGGCGACGAGCGCCCCGAGGCCTGAGCATAACGCGAACTTGCCTGAGGCGGCGTCGTCCCTATAAGTCGACGACGCCCCTCGGAGCGCCCCTTGAATCTTCTCGATCCGGCCCAGATTTCCGCGCTGCTGTCGACCTATGGCTATGGCCTGGTGCTGGTCATGGTGGCTCTCGAGAGCGCGGGCGCGCCGCTGCCGGGCGAGACCGTTCTCGTCAGCGCGGCCGTCTATGCGGGCGCCACCCGAAATCTGGCGATCGGCGGCGTGATCGCCGCGGCCGCGGCCGGTGCGATCCTCGGCGACAATGTCGGCTTCTGGATCGGCCGCGAGGCCGGCCCGCCGATCCTCGCGCGCTTTGGCGGCATGGTTGGTCTCGATGCGCGGCGGCGCACGCTCGGCCAGTATCTCTTCCGCCGCTACGGCGGCGCCATCGTCTTCTTCGGCCGGTTCGTCGCCTTTCTGCGCGCCTTCGCCGCGCTTCTGGCGGGCACCAACCGGCTCGAGCCGACACGCTTCTTCATTTACAATGCGGCCGGCGGCATGGTCTGGGCGACGATCTTCGGTTTGGGCGGTTATGCGCTGGGTTCCGGTTTCCACCGCATCGCCGGCCCATTCGGCCTCGCGGCGCTGGCGCTGGCCGTCGCGGGGTTGGCGATGGGCTGGCGATTTTACCGCCATCACGAGGAACGGCTTCTGGACGAGGCCGAGCGCGCGATGAACGGGCAGAGGATAGCCTGACCCGATGCTCCACGTCTGGATCCAGCCGATCGTCGCGCAATACGGGCTCTACGCGGTCTTTCTCATCGTGATGCTGGAGAGCGCCGGCCTGCCTCTGCCGGGCGAGACGGCGCTCGTCCTGGCGGCCATCTTCGCCGGCATGACCGGCCAGCTCGACATCGTCCACGTCATCGCCGTCGCGGCGGCCGGCGCGATCATCGGCGACAATATCGGATTCATGGTCGGTCGCCGCTACGGGCTGCCGCTCGTCAAGCGCTACGGCGTCATGGTCGGGCTCGATGACAAGCGCCTTGCCTTCGGCCAGCATATGTTCGCGCGGCATGGCGCGAAGATCGTCTTCTTCGGGCGTTTCGTGGCGATCCTGCGGATATTCGCGGCGCTGCTCGCCGGTGTGAATCACTACGGCTGGCGCCAGTTCCTCTTCTACAATGCGGCAGGCGGCATCGTCTGGGCGACGGTGTTCGGCGTGGCCGGCTATATTTTCGGCGACGCCGTGCATCGCATCGCCGGGCCGGTCGGCATGATCGGCCTCGCCTGCGCGGTCGCAGGCCTGATCCTGGGCTGGTGGGCGATGCGTAGGCAGGAAGAACGATACGAGCGCGAATTCGAGCAGCAGGCGGAAGCCGAGGCGATGCGCCTGCCGGAGGACGACAAGCCGGCGCCGGGCGCGCGCGGCTGAGCGCAGCGTCCGGTCGTCAGCCCCGAAGGCGTGTCAGAGCGACTTGCCGAACCTGTGCGCGATCTCGCCGACGATGCCGCGGCGGAAGGCGAGCACGCAGGCGACGAAGATCACGCCCTGGATGACCGTCACCCACTGGCCGAAGCCCGCGAGATAGTTCTGCATCGCCACGATGATGATGGCGCCCACGACCGGCCCGTAAATCGTGCCGAGGCCGCCGACCAGCGTCATCAGCACGACTTCGCCCGACATGGAGAAGTGCACGTCGGTGAGCGAGGCGTTCTGCGCGACCAGCGACTTGGTGGCGCCGGCGAGGCCGACGAGCGCCGCCGACATCACGAAGGCGGCCAGCTTGTAGTGGTCGGCCTTGTAGCCCAGCGAAATGGCGCGCGGCTCGTTCTCCCGGATCGACTTCAGCACGTCGCCGAACGGCGAATTGATGATGCGATGGATGATCAGGAAGCCGGCGAGGAACACCGCGAGGACGAAATAATACATCGTCATCTGGTTCGACAGGTCGAAGAGGCCCAGCGCCTTCCCCTGCGGCACGCCCTGAATGCCGTCTTCGCCGTGCGTGAACGGCGCCTGCAGGCAGAAGAAATAGATCATCTGCGACAGGGCGAGCGTGATCATCGCGAAATAGATGCCTTGCCGGCGGATCGCCAGAGCGCCCGTGATGACGCCGAGGAAAGCCGAGGCTGCGACGCCGAACAGGATGGCGATGATCGGGTCGACCGGGCCGAAATTGATGTTGATCGGGCCGACGATGATCGTGCCGAGCTTGGCCATGTGCGCCGAGACGTAGCCGGCGAGGCCGAGGAACATGGCGTGGCCGAACGACAGCAGGCCGACGTAGCCGATGAGCAGATTGAAGGCGCAGGCGAACAGCGCGAAGCACAGGGCCTGCATCATGAAGAACGGATAGACCGCCAGCGGCGCCGCCGCGAACAGGACGGCCATGATGGCGAACGCGACCATTTCGTCGCGCCGCTTGGATGCGTCGAGCGCCGCGCTGGTCGCTGGCGTGATGGCTTGCGCGGTCATGTCAGGCAGTCCTTCCGAAGAGGCCGGCGGGCTTGATCAGCAGCACGATCGCCATGATGACGAAGACGACCGTGTTGGAGGCCTCGGGGTAGAAGACCTTGGTCAGGCCTTCGATCACGCCGAGCATGAAGCCGGTGACGATCGAGCCCATGATCGAGCCCATGCCGCCGATGACGACGACGGCGAAGACGACGATGATGAAATCCGCGCCCATCAGCGGGCGGACCTGGTTGATCGGCGCCGAAAGCACGCCGGCGAGCGCGGCGAGGCCGACCCCGAAGCCGTAGGTCAGCGTGATCATCAGCGGCACGTTGATGCCGAAGGCGCGCACGAGAGTCGGGTTTTCCGTCGCTGCGCGAAGATAGGCGCCGAGCTTGGTCTTCTCGATCATGTACCAGGTGGCGATGCAGATCACGAGCGAAAACACCACGACCCACGCGCGGTAGTTCGGCAGGTACATGAAGCCGAGGTTCTGGCCGCCCTTGAGCGCGTCCGGGATTTCATAAGGCAGGCCCGACGAGCCGAAGTAATTCTGGAACAGGCCCTGGATGATGAGGGCGAGGCCGAAGGTCAGCAGCAGGCCGTAGAGATGGTCGAGGCCCGAAAGGCGCTGCAACATCGTGCGCTCGATGATGACGCCGACGGCGCCGATCAGGACCGGCGCCAGCAACAGCGCCCACCAATAGCCGAGCCCCGCGAGGTTGAGCAGGAAATAGGCAACGAAAGCGCCGACCATGTAGAGCGCGCCATGCGCGAAATTGACGATGTTGAGCATGCCGAAGATGACGGCGAGCCCGAGGCTGAGCAGCGCGTAGAAGGCGCCGTTGATCAGGCCGAGCAGCAGCTGGCCGAACAGGGCCTGCGTGGGAATGTTGAGAAGCGGGATCATCATGGCGGAGCTTTCCTCAGACGCCGAGAAGTTCGTGGAGCTTGTCCATGTTGTCGGTCAGTTCGCTGTTGGCGAAACTGTGGATGATCTGGCCGTGCTCCATCACGTAGTAGCGGTCCGCCACCGTCGAGGCGAAACGGAAGTTCTGCTCGACCAGCAGGATGGTGAAGCCCTGCGCTTTCAGCTTGCGGATCGTGTGGCCGATCTGCTGGATGATGACGGGCGCAAGGCCCTCTGTCGGTTCGTCCAGCATCAGCAGCGTCGCGCCGGTGCGCAGGATGCGGCCGATCGCCAGCATCTGCTGCTCGCCGCCCGACAGTTTCGTGCCCTGGCTGGCGAGGCGTTCCTTGAGATTGGGGAACAATTCGAAAATCTGCTCGACAGGCAGGCCGCCAGGCTTCACCTGCGGCGGCAGCATCAGGTTTTCCTTGACGTCGAGCGAGGCGAAAATGCCGCGCTCCTCCGGGCAGAGCGCGATGCCGAGGCGCGCGATCTTGTCGGAGGACATGCCGATCGTCTCGGTCCCCTCGAAGCGCACCGAGCCCTTGCGCTTGCCGACCATGCCCTGGATGGACTTCAGCGTCGTCGTCTTGCCCGCGCCGTTGCGGCCGAGAAGACAGACGACCTCGCCCTGGCGCACGTTGAAATCGACGCCGTGCAGAATGTGGGATTCGCCGTACCACGCTTCCAGCCCGGCGATTTCGAGCAGCGGCCGGCTGGTCGTGTCAAGCATCTCCCGCTCCCATGTAAGCCTGCCGAACCTCCGGGTTCTTCGACACGGTGGCGTAATCCCCCTCCGCCAGCACCTGTCCTCGCGTGAGAACGGTGATCGTGTCGGAGAGATTGGCGACGACGTTCAGATTGTGCTCGACCATCAGGATCGTGCGATTGGCCGAAACACGCTTGATCAGGGCGGCGATCTTGTCGATGTCCTCGTGGCCCATGCCGGCCATCGGTTCGTCGAGCAGCATCATGTCCGGCTCGAGCGCCAGCGTGGTGGCGATCTCCAGCGCGCGCTTGCGGCCGTAAGGCATTTCGACCGCCACCGTGTCGGCGTATTCGGTCAAGCCCACGCTGTCGAGCAGTTCGCGCGCCCGCTCGTTGTAGACGTTCAGCACCGACTTCGGTCGCCAGAAATCGAAGGAGTTCCCGCGCTCGCGCTGCAGGGCGACGCGCACGTTCTCGAGCGCCGTCAGATGCGGGAAGACAGCCGAGATCTGGAAGGACCGCACCAGCCCCATGCGGGCGATGTCGGCCGGCTTGGTCGCCGTGATGTCGCGGCCGTTGTAGCTGATCTTGCCGCGCGTCGGCTCGAGAAACTTGGTCAGCAGATTGAAACAGGTCGTCTTGCCCGCGCCGTTCGGCCCGATCAAAGCATGAATCGATCCGCGTTTGACGCGAAGATGAACGTCCTTGACCGCCGTGAAACCGGCGAACTCCTTCGTCAAGCCCTCGGTTTCGAGGACATATTCCCCACTCACGCGCAAACCTCCCCGTGGCCTTGGCAGCCCGTCTTTGCGCGCAACCTAGCCTAAGCCGCCAGATAATCAAGTTTCCGATCCGGCGGCATTGCGCGAAATTTCATCGCTTTGGCGCGGCGCGTCGAAATGGCCCGCCGCTTGTTCGGGGCGACGCGAAAGCGCTATGGACGCCGGGTCGCCGGAGCAACCGTCTTTGCAGAGCGCAGCACAGCGAGCGGACCTGTCCATCATCGTCCCGGTTCTCGACGAAGCCGAGACGATCGAGACGCGTCTCGACGCTCTCGCGCCTCTGCGCGCGGCCGGCGCGGAGATCGTGCTCGTGGACGGCGGCAGCGACGACGGCACGCTCGAGCGTGCGAGACGTCTTGTCGACATCGCGATCCTGTCGCCCCGCGGACGCGCGCGCCAGATGAACGCCGGCGTCGCGGTCGCGCGCGGCGAGACTCTGCTGTTTCTCCACGCCGACACCATGCCGCCGCCGGATGCTCTGGCGTTGATCCGGGAGGCACTTGCGGAAGAGGGGCGGGCCTGGGGCCGTTTCGACGTCCGCATCCTCGGCGCCCATCCGCTGCTGCCGGTCGTCGCCGCGCTGATGAACCTGCGCTCGCGCTGGACCGGCATTGCGACCGGCGATCAGGCCATGTTTGCGAAGCGCGTCGCCTTCGCGCGCGTCGGCGGCTTTCCCGACATACCCCTGATGGAGGACATCGCACTGTCCAGAGCCCTGAAGCGTTTGTCGCCGCCCGCTTGCCTGCGGGCGAAGGTTTCGACCTCGGGACGCCGCTGGGACCGCAACGGTTTCTGGCGCACGGCGCTATTGATGTGGCGTCTGCGGCTCGCCTATTTCCTGGGCGCGGACCCTGAAGACCTCGCACGCGCATATGGATACGGACGTGACGAGTGAGGTCTCCATCGCCCTGATGGCGCGCGCGCCGGAACCCGGCCACGCCAAGACGCGTCTCATTCCGCGGCTCGGCGCCGCCGGCGCCGCGCGGCTGCACGAGGCTTTGACGCGTCATGCGCTCGGCCAGATCGCGGCATGCGGCCTGCCGGCGACGCTCTGGTGCGATCCGGATTCCACCCATCCCTTCTTCGGCCGATGCGCGGCCGCATTCGGCGTCGCGCTGCGCGCGCAGCCGCAGGGCGATCTCGGCGTGCGCATGAACGGCATTTTCGAATCCGCCGGCGCCCCCCTCTTGCTGATGGGATCGGATTGTCCCACGATCGACGCGCCGCTCCTGCATGCCTGCGCCGCGGCTCTGTCGCGCGCGCAGGCCGTTTTCCTGCCGACGGCGGACGGCGGCTACGGATTGGTCGGCCTGAGGGCGCCGATGGCGGCAATTTTCGCGGGCATGCCGTGGGGGACCGGCGCCGTGATGGCGACGACGCGCGAACGGCTCGCGCGTATGGGGGTCGTCTGGGAAGAGCCGGCCACGATCTGGGACGTCGACACGCCGGCCGACATGGATCGTCTCGCCGGGATCGGATTTGCTATTCCGACCTGCGAAGACTGATGCCGCGCCCCGCGCGCGCGGGCGTCGGCAGGCCCGCGTCGGCTGCGTGAAACGTGCGGATGCGCGCAATCTGATCCGGCGCGAAAGGCGCGGCGCGCGGCTTGTCGCCGGATTGATCGACGCACAACAGCAGCTGTTCGTTGAGCGCCGACACTTCGCCATTTGCGCGCCGCAGTTCGAACCAGAGGCGCAGGCGCTTGTCGTCGTGTTCGAGAATGCGGCCGGAGACCGACAGCGTTTCGCCGCGATGGGCTTCCGCGAGATAGTGGATCGTCATGGTCAGCGTGTAGATCGTCAGGCTCGTGCGGTCGCGCCCGTCCTGGTCGAGCCCGATTGCGGCCATCAGCCGGTCGACGGAAAGGCTGAAGACGCGCGCATAGGCCGCGTCGTTCATATGGCCGTTATAGTCGATCCAGTCCGGCTGCACGGAGGTCGCCAAAAGCGGGTCGGGCAATCTCGTGTCGCTCATGAATCTCCCGCGATCAGTCAGCGCTGTATGGCGTCGCCCGCCCGCCGAGCGCCGCGACCGAGCCGCTGGGCGCAATGCCGGGCTCGAGGAAGCGGACGATCTTCGGCGCGCCGGGCGCGAGGTGAAGCCAATTGTCGAGCGGCGTCGCGCGCTCTTCCTCGATCCTGAGGGATTGCGCGATGCGGTTCGTCTGCATCCGCAGCCCGAAGCCTTCCGCATCGCGGACGACATCGACGGCGATTTCAGGCGCGAAGAATGCGGCCTGCCTGCCGAGCGGAAAATGCCAGGCTTCGGCGATCGTCGCGCCTTCCGCGGTCGCGAGCGTCGCGACGGTCGCTTCATGCGAGGGTGGCCCGAACCGATAGGCATAGGCGGTGTCGAAAAACGCGCCCCACACGTCGCAATCGCGCAATGTGAGCGCGCCGCGCGGCGGGATTTCCACGTCACGCTCCGCATTCATGACGACGGTCGCGCCGTCGCGATAGCAGCGCAGCGACGCGCGGCCGGCGAAAGCCAGCGCGCTCTCGTTCAGGCAATGAATGTGCAACCCGTTGACGCCCTCGTCGGCGATCGTGATCTGCACGGGACGAAACGCCCGGCGCATCGCCCACCACGGCGATTTCGGCGCGCCGGTCCAGTCGAGGACGCCCCAGCCGCTCGATGGCCACAGATCCTTCCAGAACCACAGCAGCGCGCCGGCGCAGGACGACCCCGGCCGGCGCCATTCGCCGATCGTCGCCTCGACAACCTCCGCGACCGCCGCGCGCGACAGGTCGAGGTAGCGTTCGGGATCGTCGAGCTTCAGGCGCTGCGCATCGACGTCGTACAGAAGGCCGACGTAGTGATCGCGGACGTCCTCGAAATCCTGCGCGGCGCCCTGGTCGCGCGGGATGCGCGGGCGCCAGAGCGGCGACGCCAGCGGCGCCGCGCCGAAATCGCGATGAAGCGCGCGCGTCTCCGGAACGTTGGCGAAACCGAGGCATTCGGAGGCGAAGCGCACGTTCGCGCGCCGCGCGTCATCGAGCGGCCGGCGATAGGCGCCGACGCCGTAATAGTGTGATACGCCGGCGTCCGCGTGGAAGGGCAGGGCGCCGCCCGACGGCGAATTGACGACGTAGGCGGCGTCGGGCCGCGCCTCGGCGCAAAGCCCCGGCAAGACGTCTTCGAACAGCGGCGAACGCCAGTTCGATTCCGCGACGCCCATCATCGCCGCCTGCTGGTAGACTTCGTTGCCGCCACAGAGAATCGCGATCGACGGCGAGCCGCGCGTGCGCACGAGAAATTGACGCGCTTCCTGTTCGGCCGATGCGACAAACCCGGCGTCGGCCGCGGGATAGTCGAAGTTCGAGAACATGAAATCCTGCCACACCAAGATTCCCGCCTCGTCGCAGGCGCGATAGAAGTCGTCGCTCTCGTAGACCCCGGCGGCGCCGACCCGCAGCATGTTGACCCCGGCTTCCTTCGCCAGCCCGATCGTGCGCGCGAGGCGCGCCGGGTCGTTCTGCAACGAAACCGCGTCGAGCGGCGTCCAGACCGCGCCGCGGCAGAAGATGGAAACTCCATTGACGCGCAACGAGAAGCCGTCGCCGTCCGCGCCGCGGTCGAGTTCGATCTCGCGAAAGCCGACACGGCCGAGCAGGCTCGTTTCACCGTCGATCCCGACGTGGACATCGTAGAGGCGCGGCGCGCCATGCGTGTGTGGAAACCAGCTGTCTGCATGCGGCAGCGCAAGCGCGCCCGCGTAGCGATTGTCGCCGATCGGCGCGAGCGCCGACGAAATGTCCGCGCAGGTCGCGGTCGGCGGCGAAGACGAGCCGCAGGCAAGCTCGACTTCGACATTGATTACGCCGCCCGCGCCGCGCCGTCGCGCGTCCAGTCGCGATGACACGAGCGCCGGCGTTGCGCACGAAAGCAGCCGCGCCGATCGCCACGGCCCGACCGGCGGCGCGGGCGGGGCGAAACCGGGCATCCGGCCGAGCGCGCTCGTGCGCGCAAAGCGCAGCTGCGGCGGCTGGATCATCCGCGGCCGCCACTTTGCGCGCCCTTTGCGCCCCTCCAGCGCGCGGTTCGTCGCGCGAAAGCGGATCGACAGAAGATGGCGGCCCGAAAGCTCGACCTCGACACGATGCGCGACGAACATGTTGCTGCTGTCGAGGATCAGCGCATCGTCGAGAAACACGCGCGCGAAGGTCGCAAGGCCCTCGAAGATCAGGATGTGCCTGCCTGCGCCTTCGACCGGCGTACGATACCAGACGTCGCGGTCGTCGAGCGGAACGGGCTCGTCCCACGACCACAGGCCGGCTTGCACGAGCGCCTGCGCGGCCGTGCCGGGAACCGTCGCCGGCGCGAACGGCAGGGAGGCGGTCTCGCTCGGGATCGCGGCGGCGTCCGCCTCGCAGATGCACAACGACCAATCGGCGTCGAGCCGCATGGCGGCCGATCCTCAGGACGCGAGGCGTAGCGCGTCGGCGCGCCGCGTCAGGCCGTCGAACAACCGCGCATAGGTCTCGGCCATGGCGGCCAGCGGCGCTTCGAGCCCGACCGTCTTGCGGCGGACGATCGCGCGCGCAAGCAGGAACTGGAACGATTTCGCGCCGGCCGACATGGCGCGGCAGGCTTCTATCTCGCCGGCGAATTCGTCGCCGGCGGCGAGCCAGGCGAGTCCGGAGCCCATCAGCTCGAAATTGGCGCCGAGCTGACGCAACGAGTTAAAGGCGAACTTGTGGAAGAACTCCGGTTCGCGCGCCGAAACGCGCGCGATCAGATCCGGCAATCTGCCCGCAAAAGCCTCGAGGGGATTGCGCGCGGGCCTGCGCTCGACATGCCGCGCGAGTAGCGCGCGCGCGCATTCGCGCATCGCCTCGCCGTCGAGCGGCGCGCGATGCGTTTTGACGATTTCGGCATAGGGCGGCAATTTCAGACGCCCGCCGCCCGCGCCGAAAGCCATCAGCCCGTGATAGTCGGCGCCGGCGGCGCGGAAGTAGCCTTCGTTGTGGAAATAGTCGATCGTTCCGCCGACAGGATCGATGCGATTGACGCCGATCGTCGTCTTGGAGCTTTCCAGACCATAGGAGACGCCGCGCGTGTCCGGAAGATGGAACGCGTCGGTCTCGACCATCACGAGACGTCCCCGCGCGCATTGCTCCGCGATATGGCCGGCGAGGTCGTCGTAGATCGACAATTCGTGAACGACGAACCCGTAGAGCAGTTCGATATCTTCGAGCGGCGGCTTGAAGAAGGTGAACTGGTCGCCCTCGAAGTCCAGCGCTGCGGTAAAGCCGAGCATGGCTTCCGGCGCAAGGCCGCGTGATGCGATCGCCTCGATCCAGAGATCGGCGTAGCAATTGGTCTGCGGCCAGTCGCGCGCGACGTCGTGCAGCGCGCAGGCGGAATAGGCGGTCGGATCGGCGTTCGGCGCGAACGCGCTCTCAGAGGGAGAGCGCATCGCGCACCTCGACCGGCCATTCGTCGATTTCGAGACCGTGATGGCGAAACAGCGCGATGGCGACCCGTTCCATGCCGAAGCCGACGCAAGCGGTATGCGCGGTCTCGCCTGCGGCTGTGCGAATGTTCCAGGTCGTTCCGAAATGATCCTGGTGGTAGTTGAAGCTGAGGCAGGCGGTAGGATTTTCCTCGCTGTTGACCGGCACCAGCAATTCGAATTTCAGCCCGAGATCGCGCTGGCTCGAAGCCATCACGCGGCCGGCGCGGCCGAAGAACGGATCGTTGGCGACGTCGACGTGGAAAGGCAGACGCAGTTTCCCGATCAACGCCTGCCCGCGCTCCAGCCAGTCCGTGCGGAAGGCCACGACCTGCTCGGGCGTTCCGATCCGCACATATTCGCGCATCCGGAACATCTGCTGGCGCGTCGGCTCTTTCGATGGTTCGCGACGGAAGCAGTAGGAATTCAGGTCGAAGATCAGCCCGTCCTGCGGCAGCGGTCCGCGCCTGGCCGCCGTCGGGTAGAGCGGATAGCAGGCCGCCGGCGTCAGGACGATGTCGGTGATCTCCTGTTTCTCCCACCAGGGTTGGCCTTCGGCGAGACGATCGAGCAGGGCGGCGTGATCCTTGTCGCCGCCGCTGAACGCATGCACGGTGCCGGCGAGCTGCGGAAAGCTCTTGAGATAGCCGCTCTTCTCGAACAGCGCGCGATTCATGCCTGGCGGAAACCGCAGGACCTCCGCGTTCTGATCGGCGCCCGTCTTCGAGATCAGCCGGTCGAAACCGTCGATCACCTGTTCGAACCGGCCCGAGCGGCCGTAGAGGCCGTCGACGCCGGTATCGACCAGCAGCCCGCGATGCAGGAGCTTGTCGAGCAGGGTGGGGCAGGCGTCGCACATGCTCAGGCCGCCAGCGACGGGTCGAGACGATGCATCAGCAGGAGGTTCGCCACGTTGCCGAAAATGCGGTCGTTCGAGATCATGATCTGCGCCGACAGGGCGTCGCGCATGTGGCGGCCGACGCTGTAGGGCGTGTTGTTGCGGTAGCCGTTGATGCCGGTGATCAGCAGCGCGTGATTGATGATGTCGACCACCATGCGCGACGCGCCGATCTTGATGTTGTTCATCGCGACGATGAAGCCGACCGAACCGAGATCGTCGTCGTTCAGTTTCGCCTGCGCGAAACGCGTGAGGCCGGCGATCGTGTTCGAGCGCATGAGCTGCAGCATGTTGGCGGCTTCCGCCACGCGCAGCGCGCCGGGCGGCGTCTGGCCCGGATTGCGGCGGGCTTCGGCGCGCACGAAGGATTGCGCGCGCGACACCGCGCTGGAGGCGATGCCGTACCACACGGCGCTCCACAGGATGTGGCAGATCGCCAGCATCGACTTGGCGGCGATTTCGCCGAAATCGTTCGGCAGGATCTGCGCCACGTCGCCTTCCGCGGAGAATTTGAAATTGTCCGAGCAGGTGCCGCGCATGCCCATCGCGTCCCAGGCGCCGGTCAGCTCGAGCTTGTACTGGTCCTTGGAGACCACGGCCATGACCTGGTCGGAGGCCGGCGCGTCCGGGGCGCTGCGCGCGGTGATCAGGATCGCGTCGGCGTCGCGCCCATAGGAAATGCAGGTGCCGTCCTTGACCAGCGTGAAGCGGTCGCCGCTGCGCTCGATCGCGCAGATGCTGTTGCGCAGATTGCCGCCGACGCCGCCCTCGGTCGTGGCCGAGGCGACCAGCAATTGCTCGCGGCTGATGCGCCGCATGAATTCCTGATGCCATTCGGCCCTGTCGCCGTGGCTGATCAGGCTGGACACCTTGATCTGGTGCATGGCGTAGGTCATGCCCGCGGATGCGCAGGCCTGCGAAATGATCGAGACCACTTCCGCGATCTCGGAGAGCTCGGCTCCCTCGCCGCCGAACTCCCTGGGAATGAAGGCGGAGAGGAGGCGCGCTTCCTTCATCGCCCGCACGGCTTCGGAGGGAAAGCGGCCTTCCTTGTCGACGTGTTCGCAATATTGCGCAGCCACGGCGCCGACGAGCTGCGCGCGAGCGACGAGCGAGCTCATGATGCGAGAGCCTGCGGCCGCAATTCGGTGATGCAGGCGACGATGGAATCCATCGTCGCGAAGCTGCGGCGATTGAGCATGCGCTCGGGGAATTCGATGTCGAATGCCTCTTCCAGCGCCAGCATCAGCTGCACGGCGGCGAACGAGGTGAGGCCGGCCGCATACAGGTCCTGCCCGGAGCCGAGCGTCGCGGCCTGCACGGGCAATCGCGCGTGCTTGTCGATGAGCTGTCGCAGAGTATCGAGCATCGTTTTTCGCCTCCGGTTGCCTGGTCCGGCAGCCCGGACGCAATTCGTGTGACGCGAAACTAGGCGCGGCCGGTTAAATCGGGACTAAATGCGCAGCCCGGCGGCGCGAAAGCCGCGACATGGTGAATTTTCACAAAGAAAGGCCGTGAATTCCCCGGTTTTCGGGACGCAGAGGCCGGTGGAGCGGCCGCGCGCGCTTCGATCCCGCGGTTAAAAATTTACAAACGCCGCCGGCGCGGTAAAAGAAGGCCGCCCGCGCGGCCTGCGCCCCGATTGTCTCCGGAATGCCCGCCAACGACCTCGTTACTCCTGCGCCCGACGTCGCCTCCGCGTGGCGGTTCTCCGTCGCGCCCATGATGGACTGGACGGACCGGCATTGCCGGTTCTTCCATCGCCTCATGACGCGCCATGCGCTGCTCTATACGGAGATGGTCGCCTCGGCCGCCGTCGTTCACGGCCATCGCGAGCGTCTTATCGGCTTCGATCCCGCCGAACAGCCGGTCGCCATCCAGCTCGGCGGCGCCGATCCGCGCGAACTCGCGCAGGCCGCCCGCATCTGTGCGGATTTCGGCTATCGCGAAATAAATCTCAACGTCGGCTGCCCGTCCGATCGCGTGCAGAGCGGACGGTTCGGCGCCTGCCTGATGCGGGAGCCGGATCTGGTGGCCGATTGCGTCGCGGCGATGAAGCGCGCCGTGCGCCTGCCCGTGACGGTCAAGTGCCGCATCGGCGTCGACGATCAGGATCCCCGCACGGCTCTCTTCGAACTCGCCGCGCGGGTCGCCGCCGCAGGCGCCGATGCGCTCGTCGTTCATGCGCGCAAGGCGTGGCTGCAGGGATTGTCGCCGCGCGAGAATCGCGACGTGCCGCCGCTCGACTATCCGCTTGTCTACGAGCTGAAGCGGGCCATGCCCGCCATGCCGATCGCCGTCAACGGCGGCGTCAGGACCACGGCTGAATCGCTCGGGCATCTCGCGCATGTCGATGGCGTGATGATCGGTCGCGCCGCCTATCATGATCCGGAAATGCTGCTGTCGGTCGATCCGGACCTTTTCGGCGTCGCTGCGCCGGTCTCCGACGCGCACGCGGCCGTCGAAGCCTTCATTCCCTATATCGAGGCGCGGCTCGCCGAAGGCGTCCGCCTGTCGTCGATGACGCGCCACATGCTCGGCCTGTTCGCCGGCCGACCCGGAGCGCGGGCGTTCCGTCGCCGCCTCGCGGTCGAAGCGGTGAAGCCCGGGGCGGGCGTCGAGACGCTGTGCGCCGCAATGGCCGAAGTCGGCCGCGCCGCCGCGCCGAAGCCGCAAGCCGCATGACCGCCCGGAAGCTCGATCCCGCGCAGGAGGCGCGCATTCGCCACGCCTTCGCCACGCAGGGCATGATGAAGACGCTCGGCGCCTCGCTGACGCGCGTCGAGAGCGGCGAGGTCGAGATCGTTCTGCCGTTCGGGCCGCACATCGCGCAGCATCACGGCTTCGTCCATGCCGGCGGCCTCACCACCGTCATCGACAATGCCGGCGGCTTTGCCGCGATGACGCTGATGCCCGAGGGCATGCAGGTGCTGACCGTGGAGTTCAAGGTCAACTTTCTCAGCCCCGCCATAGGCGAGCGCTTCCTCGCCATCGGCCGGGTGAAGCGGTCGGGCCGCCAGATCAGCGTCGTCGAGGGCGAGGTCCTGGCCGAGGACGGCGCGGGCGGCCGCAAGACCATCGCGCTGATGCTGGCTACGATGATGGGCGTGTGGCTGGACGGCCGGAGCGGGGCGGCGTGAACCTCTCCGATCTCCTGCATTCGGACCTGATCTGGCTCGCGCCCGCGCTCGCCGTCGCCGGCGTCGCGACCGGCGTCCTAGCCGGCCTGTTCGGGGTCGGCGGCGGGGCCATCATCGTGCCGGTCCTCTATCAGACCCTGCGCCTGACCGGCGTGAACGACGAAATCGCCATGCCCGTTTCGGTCGGCACGTCGCTCGCCGTCATCGTGCCGACGTCCATCGCTTCCGCGCGCGCCCATTTCGCCAAGGGGTCGGTCGACGTCGCGATACTGAAGGGCTGGGCGCTGCCGATCGTCGTCGGCGTGGCGACGGGCGCGGCGGTCGCCCGCAACGCGCCGGCCGCCCTGTTCAAGCTCGTATTCGTCGGCATTTCCATGTTCACCGCCGTCCGGATGCTCGGCGGCTACACGGACTGGAAGCTCGGCGACGCCCCGCCGAAAGGGCCGGTCTCCTGGGCGGTCGGCGCGCTCATCGGCCTCCTGTCGGCGCTCATGGGCGTCGGCGGCGGCCAACTCGTCAATCTCTACATGTCGCTGTTCGGCGCGCCGATCCATCTGGCCGTGGGCACCGCCGCCGGCGTCGGCGCGCTGATCTCGACGCCCGGCGCCATCGGCTTTGCGCTCGCAGGCTTCGGCAAGCTGGAGCTGCCGCCGGGCTCGGTCGGATTCGTATCCCTGGTCGGCTTCGCCTTCATCGCGCCGATGGCGGCGCTGGCCGCGCCCTACGGAGCGCGGCTCGCCCACGCCTGGCCGAAACGTAAGCTCGAACTCGCCTTCGGCCTCTTTCTGCTCGTCGTCATCGCGCGGTTTCTGGCAAGCCTGATTCTCGGCGTTTGAGCCTCTCCATCCGCTGCGGAAGCAGGTTTCGCACCTGCGCGCGCGCCTCGTCGCTCATCGATCCCCAGTCCGCGATTTCCGAGAGCGTGCGGCCGCAGCCTTCGCAAAGATTGGCGACGGCGTCCATGCTGCAGACGCCGTTGCAGGGCGATTGGGTCGCGCGCGGACGGACGACGCCGCTCATGCGGCGACGACTGCGGAAAGAACGAGGAGATAGGCGATTTCGGCGAGTTGCTGCGCGGCGCCCGCGACGTCGCCCGTCTGGCCGCCGAGCTTCTGGCGTGCCTGCGACGTCACGAGAAAGGCGGCGCCAGCGGCGGCGATCGCCGCGAAGACGGTCGTCCCGGCCGCGGCGCCGGCGAGCAGGGGCAGGGCGGCGCACAGGATCGCGCCGACGATCGCCACCCGCAACGCGTCGCTGTCGGGCGCTGCGGCGGCCTTG
>JBDHTL010000034.1:0-27186 GCA_039808645.1 Rhodoblastus sp.
CCAGCGCGGCGGCCTGAACCTTCGGCTCGGGCTGCGGCGCGGGCGCCGCGGCAGGCGGCGCGGGCTGCGCCTGCTGGACCGGCTGAGCCTGCTGCGGCTGGGCGGGGCCCGGCGACATGTAGGTCTCGCCGCGCGGCAGGTCGCGCTGGGCGCGGGCGACCGGCGCGGGCTGGCTGCGACTCGCCTCCTGCAGGAAGAAGCTGCGGGCGCCGTCGTCGCCGACGCTCGGGTTGGGCGCGTAGGCGGCGACCTCCGTGCGGCCGCGCGAGGCCCGCGTGGCGATGCGCGAATTGCGGCCGCCGCGCGAGACGCCGCCCTCGTCGTCGTCCTCGCCGCCGCCGAACAGGAAGGCGAAGAAGCTCCGCGAGGTCGTGGACGGCGGCACGCTGATGTTGCCCATCGCCTCGAGTTCGGCGCGCGCCTCCTCGTAGCGGGCGAGCGGCTGGTTGTTTGAGGGCAGATGGACGGTCTTGCCGTCCGGGAACAGGCGGACAAGCTGGTCGTAGCTCATGCGCGGCCAGGAGCGCACCGAGCCGACGTCGAGATGCACGAAGGGCGAGCGCGGATACCAGCCGACGCCGCCATATTGCAGCTTCATGCCGACTTCGCGGATCTGCGTCATGTTCAGGCCCGGCATGGTCGTGTCCATCGCCTTGCCGAGCATGTGCTGCGAATGTTTGGCGACCGCGCGCGAGCGCCGGCGCAGCGCCGCGTTGGTGCCCGGCGAACGATAGGCCGAGAGGACCGTGATCGGACTGTCGCCGGAACCGGCCTCGCGATAGACCTGCCAGACCACGTCGAACAGGCGCGGGTCCATCGTCGTCGCTTCGTCGTTGCGCCAGTCGCGCAGGAACCAGTTCAACTGCTTCAGCACGTTGGCGTCGTAGCGGCCGCCGACCATGTAGGTCGCGGCGATCTGGTCCTTGTTGTGCGCGTGGTAGAGATAGATCGTGCGGGTGTCGCCGTTGGCGACGGCCGTCTGCGTGCCGGTGGAGATCAGGCAGGCGAAGGCCGCAGCCGCCGCCGACCCGGCGGTCCGCAGAAGGACGGCGCGCCTGTCTCGCTTGTCCGCTGATACCGGCAAATCGCCTCCCGTCCCGCCCCGCGGCTCAGGCCCGCGGCGCCCGCGCGCCGCCCGGCCTTCGTCTCCGTCGCCCGAACCGCAATGCGGCGAGACGCGGATTTGGTCAACGCAATCTTGCCGAGAAGCGTTAATGTCGCGTAACGCGTTGCGCCGCAAGAAGCCGAGCCCACAGGCGCGATAGCGCCACTTCGTGGCGAAAAATAGCCCCAACGCCACATTCCTGACAATTCGCGATCGAGTCGCGACCATAATGTACGCCGTCGTCGCCGCGCAGGCCTTGCGGCGGCCCAAAAACCGGCATCGCCGGAGATTTTCATTAAACACGATTTGTTACCGCGGTTTAGGGTTCTGCCGCCTAACGTCGCGGCATGACCACAAGGCCGAACCGCGCCCGTACGACCTCCTGCCTCGCGCTTCTGGCGGCCGCGAGCCTGTGCGCTCTCCTCGCGGCAAGCCCCGCGCGGGCCGGCTGCGCGCCCGGCAACGGAGGTCCGCGCGATTATTCCTGCACGGGCGGCGTGGGGGCTACGTCGTTCACGAACGCGCGCACGGTCGCTCTGACCGGCGCGACCGCGGCGGGCGCGATCCGGGTCGCGCCGACGAGCGGCGGAAATATCGGTTTCTCGATGGACGCATCGTCGTCCGTGGGACCTTCGACATCCTACTACGGCGGCGGCGTGGACCTTTCGACGACGAACGGTTCGATCGACACGATGACGCCCAGCGGGTCGGGCATCAACGGGGCCATCACCTCCGCCGACGGGACGGCGCTGTCGGCGCGCACCACGAACGGCAACATCAACATCACGACCGGTACGGGGGGTGTTCTCACGGCCGGGCGCTACGGCGCCGGCATCGACGTCTCGACCACCGGCAAAGGCGCGATCAACCTCGATCTGAGCGGGAAAGTGTCCGGCTACGTCGGCATCCGCGCCAGCGCCGTCGACGGCGCCATCAACATCAAGGCCGCCGCCGACATCGAGGGCGGCATGGGCGGCATTCTGGCCAATACGAACGCCGGCGCGATCTCGATCACGACGGCGGGCGCTGTCAAGGGCGGCTTCCAGGGCGTCAACGTCAACAGCGCGACCGGCAACATATCCCTGAATCTCGGCGGGGACGTGAGCGGCTCCATCGGCGTTTTCGCGCAATCGGCCGGGGACGTCACGATCAATGCGACCGGCAAGGTGACGGGCGGCGTCGCTGGAATCGTCGCGCGCGCCACGGGCAGCGGCGCCGTCACCGTGACCACCAACGGGCCGGTCGCCGCGCCTTCCGGCGACGGGATCAATACGTCCACCGAGAACGGCTGGAACACGGTCAATGTCGGCGCAGGCGGGATCGCCGCGATGAACGGCGTGGTCGCGGCCGCGACGGGAACAGGGTCGGTCAAGGTTCAGGTCCACGGCGACATCACGGCGAAGCCGGCCTGGGACGGCGCGACCTCCTACGGCGTGGCGGCGACCACGAAGAGCGGCTCGATCGAGATCGATCTCGACAAGGGCAAGTTCATTTCCGGCGCGACGGCCGGCGTGGCCGTTCAGACGCAGAGCGGCGACATCAAGATCAACAATGCGGGCACGATCGAGGCGACCGGCACGGGCGTCGCCGTGCAGATCGACGCCAACGACGGCCAGGCGACGCTCAACAATTCCGGGACCATCAAGGTGGACCCGGGCCAGATCGCCATCGGCGTGGCGAGCGGCGCGGCGCTGATCAACAACACGGGCCTGATCGATGGCGCGATCGTCAGCAACGGCGTCACGACCGTCGACAACCAGGGGACGTGGAACAACGCCGCGGGCTCCTACATCCAGTTCCTGAAGAACACCGGCGTCATCAACATGGGCCCGGAGGGCGGCAAGGTCGGCGCGCTCATCGTGACGGGCGACGCGAGCTTCGGGCCGAACTCCTATTACAACGCGCGCATCACCGCGGCGGGCAACGACGTGATCCTGGTCGGCGGCAAGGCGACGATCTCGGGCGGCGTGGTGAAGATCAACGCCGCGCAGGACGCCAATTACCAGCGCGGCTCGCGCTACATCCTGCTGCGCGCGCTCGGCGGCGTCTCCGGTCAGTTCGACGGCGTCATTTCCGACATGTCGAAATTCACCGGCATCCTCACCTACGACGAAAAGAACGTCTATCTGACGGTGCTCCTGCGCGACTTCCGCTCGTTTGCGCGCACGCGCAACCAATGGTCGGTCGCCAACGCCGTCTACTGGGCTTCGGGCCAGATGTTCGGCGGGCTTGGCGGCCAGATGATGCTGGCGCTGAACCAGTCCTCCGACGCCTCGGTCGCCGCCTCCCTCACGCAGCTTTCCGGCGACGGCGTCGTAACCGGCGCCGCCAACGCCGCCCTGCAGACGGGCCATCTCTTCGCCTCGGTCCTCGACGACCAGCAGGCGCTGTGGCGCGACTCGCAGCCGCGCGACCAGATCGTGCGCCGCATCGAGCCGTTCGCCTATGCGCCGACGCGCGTCGACGGCTCCAAATGGCCGGTGTCGCGCCAGAACTACGCGCCGCCGCCGGCGCGGCGCGACGACGGGCTGCAGCGCTGGCGCGTCTGGGCGTCGGGCTTCGGCGGCCGCTCCAGCCTGCGCGGCGACGCCGTCGTCGGCTCCGTCGACCAGAAGCTGAATTCCTACGGCGGCGCGCTCGGCGTCGACTACCAGATGGGCGGGAACATGCTGCTCGGCGTCGCGCTCGGCGGCTCGTCGAGCGCCTTCAACGCCGGCAATGCGACGGGCAGCGCGACCGGAATCCATATCGGCGCCTACACGGGCTTCAGGGTGCAGTCGTTCTACGGCACGGCGAGCGTCGCCTATGCGAACTACGCCAACAAGACGACGCGCACCGTAGGCGCGATCGGCGGCGTCGCCGGCGAGCAGCTGGAGGGAAGCTTCACGTCGGAGGAAGTGCGCACGCGCCTCGAACTCGGTCGCCGCATCGCGTCCGACAATTTCGCGGTCACGCCGTTTACCGCGATCGAGATCGCGCATCTCCACACCAAGCCGTTCATCGAACAGGCGTCGGGCGGCGTCGGCCTGTTCGCGCTGTCGTTCAACGGGCAGGGCGTCGCCTCGACGCCGACCTTCGTCGGCCTGAAGGCGGAGGCTCGCCTCGATCTCGGCGGCGCCATTCTCACGCCGTGGGTGGCGCTCGCCTGGCGCCACGAATGGTCGGCCAACCGCTCGCAGACCGCGACGCTCGCCGCGCTGCCCGGCGCGAGCTTCGTGATCGTCGGCGCGAGGCCGGCGCGCGACGCCGCGCAGGTCAAGGCCGGCGTCAATCTCGCGATGACGCAGACCGTGGCGCTGTTTGCGACCTTCGAAGGCGAGTTCGGCGCGAAGAACCCGGTCTATGCCGGCAAGGGCGGCATGAAAGTGGCGTGGTAAGGCAAAAGGCGCGCCGGGCGGAACCGATGCGCGCACGTCTCGTTGCTTCTCCTTGAAGAAGGAGAACGACCATGCGCCATGTCTCGATCGCGCTCTTGTCGGGGGCCACGCTTGCGCTGTTCGCATCGACCGCGTCCGCCCAGTATTACTACCGTGGCCCGGCCATCTACGACGCGCCGACGCCCTATACCGTCTACTCGGTCCCCGCGCGGGGATATTATTGCGCGAAGGCCTGCACGCAGGACACGAGCCCGTGCGACCCGCCGGAATACAAGCGGACGGACTCCCGCTGCTCGAGCCCGACGGCCGGCGTGCGGTAATAGTCAGCCGCGCGCTCTTCCGCGCGAATGCGGGCCGATCCGGTCAGCCGCGCGCTGATCTCTTGGCGAGCGCGTCGGCGGCGAAATAGTCGAAGAGCCGGCCGACCTCCGGGTTTGCTTCCCATTCCACCATGCGCGGCGCCATGAGCTGCGCGCGCTGGTGGCGGGCGTAGACCTCGAAGGAGGCGGCGACATAGCCGCGCAGGTCCTCGAACTGGCCGACATTGCGGGCGAGACGGTAGTTCGCGCGCTTGAACAGATAGGCGCCGCGGTGGCCGTAGCGTTCGGCGATCTCCGGATAGACCGGAAAGACGACGCCGCGCACGATGTCGTCGACCGCGAAATCGGCGAATTCCACGGGCGCGGTCTTCATGCCGGCCTTGTTCAATAGCGCCCGGGCGACGTCGAACAGCACGTGCGCCTTGGGGTGGTTCATGGAATACATGAACGGGCCGGACCGGCTCCAGCGGACGAGTTCGGCGGCGAGATCGAGACCCGAGGCGCCGGCGAGCTCCAGGAATTCCTTCGCGGAATCTTCCCAGACGTCGAAATAGCCGAGCGCCTCGAACAGCCGCTCGCCGAACAGGGCGACCGTCTGGTCGACGCTCATGCCGCGCAGATAGGCGAAGAGCGCGATGGCCGAGTGATAGGGGCCGGTCGGACCTTCGACCGGGAAGCCGTGTCGGGTCGGATCGAGAATGTAGATCGTGTCGGGATGGAAGCCCGAAAACACGATGCTGGGGATGGGCGCGACATTGGGCAGCAGCCCCTTGAGCTCCTCCCAGCCGCCGCCGCGGACGAAGCCCGGCTGGAATTCCAGCGAGAAAACGTGGTCGTAGCTCGCCAGCGTCTTGGCCAGCATGTTGAGCGTGGTCACGCCCTTGCGCACGATGGTGAAGCGGTCGACATGGGCGTGCGGGACCAGCAGCTTCATGCCGTAGGCGACGCCGAAGCTCTGGCAATTGCCGACGACGGCGATGCGGGGCGAGCCGTCCTCGCGCCCGCGCAGGCGCCGGCCCCAGACGTGCAGAAGCTGATGATCGATTTCGGACAGCATTGGCCGGCAGGGGTAAAGGCTCGCGCGCGGCGTGACAAGCGGCCGCGTTACCGCGCCGCCGCCCGGCGCTTTAGCTCCTCGGCCGACAGAAGCCCGAGCGTGCGGGAAATCTCCTTGTCGCCGAGCCATTGGTCGACGCGCTCGTGGACGAGCTGTTCGCGCCTGCGTTCCCGGTAATGTTCGAAGGAACGGGCGATATAGTCGCGCAGCGCCAGCATTTCGCCGACGCCGCGGCTGAACCGGTAGTGGGACAGTTTCAGGACGCTCGAGCCGCGCAGGCCGTAATGTTCGGCGAGCGGCGGATAGACCGGCAGGATGTAGTCGCGCGACAGGTCGTCGACGGCGTAGTCGGCGGGCTCGAGCGGGTCGGCGCGCAGGCCGGCCTTCTCCATGGCGATCCTGGCGATGTCGAACAGGACCTGCGGGCGCGGATGGGTCGGCGTGTACATGAAGGCCCGCCCACGCGCCCAGAGCGCGACGGCGTTTTCCAGCTTCATCCCTGCCGCCTGGCCCGCGCGCAGCACCTCCTCGACCGCGCTCGGCCAGACGTCGAGATAGCCGACGAAAGCGAAGGCGTCGTGCGTGAAGAGGGCTTCGGTCTGCTCGACCGTGAAGCCGGCGAGATGGCCGAACAGGGCGAGCGCGGAATGGTAGACCCCGGCCGGGCCCATGATGAAGCGGTAGTTCTTCGTCGGGTCGAGCAAATGGATCGTGTCGGGGTGGAAGCCGTAGAAATTGACGGTCGGCAGGCGGACCACGCCCGGCATGTCCGCGAAAAGCGCGTCGGACGTGGCGTTGTCGCGCAGGATCTGCGGGCCGAAATCCTGCGAAAAGACGAGGTCGTAGTCAGCGAGGGCCGCGCGCAGGGTCTTCAGGTCGGTGAGGGAGGGCGCGACGAGCGGATAGCGGTCGACGACCAGGGCGGGATCGAACAGTTTCAGCGCGAAAGCGTAGCCGAAACTTTGGCAATTGCCGACCACGGCTACCCTTCGGGCCGATTTGTCCCGGTTCGCCGCGCGCGCGAACGTCCTGTCCCGCCAGTGGCGCGCGATCTGGCGATCGAGCAGAGAAAACATCGCTTCGGCGCATCCGGCGCTGGCTCGGCCGCGGCAAGCGCCCGGCGTGACAAGAGAGGGCGGCGCGCCTATTTTGGCGCAAGGCTCAGGAGAATGCCCTTGTCCTCCAATCCCTACAGCGACCTACCCGACCATCGGTTCTGGCGCAAGGCCGTGGCCGGCCTGCCGCCCTTCGCCATCGACCCGATCGTCGACCTGCCCTTCCGCATCGCGCCGACCGACAAGGTGGCGACCGGCGGCTCGTGCTTCGCCCAGCATCTCGCCAAGCGCCTGCAGCAGAGCGGGTTCCACTACTACCAGGTGGAAACGCCGCCGGCCGGCATGAGCGCGGCCGAAGCGGACCATCTGCAATACGGCGTCTATTCCTGCCGCTACGGCAATATCTACACGACGCGGCAGCTGCTCCAGCTGTTCGACCGCGCCTTCGGCCTGTTCAAGCCGGAACTGGACGTGTGGACGCGCAAGGACGGGCGGTTCGTCGATCCGTTCCGGCCGCGCGTCAATCCGGACGGCTATTCCACGCCGGAGGAGGTGCGGGCCGACCGCGAGAAGCATCTCGCCGCCGTGCGCAAGATGTTCCAGACGCTGGACGTGTTCCTGTTCACCTTCGGCCTGACGGAGGCCTGGGTGCACAAGGCGGACGGGGCCGTTCTGCAGATCGCGCCCGGCGTCGACGGCGGGCAATACGATCCGGACAAGTATGTGTTCTGGAATTCGCGGGTGTCGGAAGTCTCGGGCGACTTTCTGGCTTTCGTGGACAAGCTGCATGCGATCAACCCGAAGGCGCGGATCATCACCTCCGTGTCGCCGGTGCCGATCGCCGCGACACAGGTCCCACGCCATGTGCTGGTGTCGAACTCGGCTTCCAAGTCGATTCTGCGCGTGGCGGCCGACGAAGTGTCCTCGGCGCGCAAGAACATCGCCTATTTCCCGTCCTACGACGTCGTCACCTTTGGGCCGAACGCGGCGAAATTCTACGCGGAATCGATGCGGCAGCTGACGCCGGTCGGGGTGAGCGCGGTCATGCGCATCTTCTTCGATCATTTCGCGGAAGGCGGAAAGGCGACGACGCCGGTCAAGCACCTGAAGGTCGACGTCGCCCGCGAGAGCGCGGAAGCAGCCAAGATCATATGCGACGAGGAGGCGATCGAGGCGGCATGAGCCGCCTCGTCAAGGGCAGCGAGGCGGCTTGAGCCGCCTTTCTCACATCCGCGCCTCGTTCTTCAAAAAGAACATTTCGATTGACATTCCGAACGTCTCCGTGGCCAATGGCCGTGGCGCGTCGAGGCGTCTGATGGAGGCCGGATGAACGACGCCGGAAACGACATGGCGGCCTCCCTGCGCGCCCAGGGCGACTGGAACCCGGCCCTCTATCTCAAGTTCGAGGGCGAGCGGGCGCGGGCGGCGCGCGATCTGCTCGCGCAGGTTTCGCCTGGACATCTGGCGCTCGGCTACGATCTCGGCTGCGGGCCCGGCAACAGCACCGAGCTTCTGCGCGGCCGGTTTCCGTCGGCCGAGCTGATTGGCCTCGACACGTCGGAAGCCATGCTGACGCATGCGCGCAAACGCGTTCCCGACGCGCATTTCATACGCGAGAGCGTCGGCGAATTCCGGCCCGACCATGCGCCCGATCTCATCTTCGCCAATTCGGTGCTGCAGTTCACGCCCGATCATCGCGAGCTCTTCGCGCGCCTCATGTCCTTCCTGCCGCGCGGCGGGCGCCTGGCCGTGCAGATGCCGGACACGGCGCGCGAGGCGGCGCATGCGCTGATGCGCATGATCGCGGTCGACGGCCCGTGGCGCGGGCGGCTGATGCCGGTGGTCAAGTCGCGCCCCGTCATCGGCGACGCGCAGGATTATTACGACTGGCTGAGCCCGCATTGCTCGCGGCTCGAACTCTGGCGCACGACCTACCTGCATCCGCTCGATGGCGCCCAGGGC
This sequence comes from Rhodoblastus sp., assembly GCA_039808645.1. Taxonomy (GTDB): domain Bacteria; phylum Pseudomonadota; class Alphaproteobacteria; order Rhizobiales; family Beijerinckiaceae; genus JAJXWB01. The sequence continues at coordinate 8,877 of JBDHTL010000034.1, forward strand.
GTCGTCGACTGGTTCGCCGGTTCGGCGCTCAGGCCCTTCCTCAATCCGCTGACGGAGCCGGAACGCGAGGCGTTTCTCAGCCTCTATCGCCGCGAGATCATCAAGGAATACGCGCCGCGCCCCGACGGCGTGATCCTGCTGCCCTATCCGCGGCTGTTCATCGTCGCCGTCCGGTAGAGGCGCGCTGGAATCATGTTCGGCCGGCGCTATTTCCGCTTCTGATGCCGCTCTGCCGGCGCTCCGCCGGCGGGCGACGCTGCGCAGGAGAGTGACATGGCAAGCGCCGGTTCGACATCCGCGAGCAACAGGCTCGATTTCATCACGCTGCTTCTGGGAATGGCGTTTCTCGCCGCGCCGTGGATCCTCGGCTATGGCGGAAACGAGCGGGCGACCGCGTCGAGCCTCGTCGCCGGGCTCGCGATCGTCGCCTGCGCGGTGGTCGCGCTGGCGGAGCTGCCGCATCTCTTCGAGGAGGTCGACGCGGCGCTCGGCGTCATCGCCGCGGCCGCGCCGTGGATCGTCGGCTTCGCGCAGGTTCCGCATGCCGCCGCCGCGCATGTCGTGCTCGGGCTCGGCGTCGCGCTGCTGTCGCTCGGCGAATTGTGGTGGGAGCGCCACGGCGGGCGCGCCGGCGCCTGAAGGCCGACGTCGTCGCGCATTTCAGGCTGCCTGGCCCATAACTCGAAACTTCATCCTGAGATGCGCCATCGATCGCGGGCTTGCCCGAGATCGGCATGAAATGCCCAAATCGGGCAAGCCCGACTTGGGCGGCGCATCTCGAAGGATGAAAGCCAGAATTCCACATCGGCCATTCTTCGAGACACCGCTTCGCGGTTCCTCAGGGTGAAGAATCTTGAACTTCGAGTCGAGTCGGCTCTCAGGCTGCCCGACCCTCTTCGCCCTTGCGATCCTCCTGACCGAGCATCTTGTCGTCGGCGTCCTCGTCGAGGCCGTATTCCTTCATCTTGCGATAGAGGGTCGAGCGGCCGATGCCGAGGCGGCGCGCCATTTCCGACATCTGTCCGCGATAATGGGCGAGCGCGAATTTGATCGCCTCGGATTCGAGTTCGTCGAGCTTGCGCACCTCGCCGTGCTCGTCGAGCATCTTGCGCGTGTTGGGATCGCGCACTTCCACGCGCACGATCTCGCGCTCGACGCGGGTCGCGGCGGGCTGCGGCGCGGGCGCGACCGGCACGCGCACGTCGAAGCCATCGACTTGCGCCGCGATCTGCGGAAATTCGGCGACGGTCAGTTCATCGCCGTCGGACAGCACGACGGCGCGGAACAGGGCGTTCTCCAATTGGCGCACGTTGCCCGGCCAGTCGTAGGCGGCGAGCAGCGACAGGGTTTCCGCCGAGAGACCGCGTATCTTCTTGCCTTCTTCCGCTGCGAACCGTGCGCAAAAACGGCGCGACAATTCGCCGATGTCGCCTTTTCGCGCGCGCAGCGGCGGGATGGTGATGGGGAAGACGTTGAGGCGGTAATAGAGGTCCTCGCGGAACTTTCCGGCCTTCACCAGTTCGATGAGGTTCTGGTTGGTCGCGGAGATCAGCCTGATATCGACGCGCGCCGGCCGCTTGGCGCCGACGGGATCGATCTCGCCCTCCTGCAGCGCACGCAGCAGTTTCACCTGCGCCTCGAGCGGCAGTTCGCCGATCTCGTCCAGGAACAAGGTGCCGCCGTTCGCCTCCTGGAACTTGCCGACGTGCTTGTCGACCGCGCCGGTGAAGGCGCCCTTCTCGTGGCCGAACAGGATGGATTCGACGAGGTTCTCGGGCAGGGCGCCGCAATTGACGGTGACGAAGGGGCGGCCCTTGCGGTCCGAGCCCCCCTGGATGGCGCGCGCGACGAGTTCCTTGCCGACGCCCGATTCGCCTTCGAGCAGAACGGGGATGGTCGATTTGGCCGCGCGTTCGCCGAGGCGGACGATGCGGGCCATTTCGTCGCCGGAGAAGACGAGATCCTTGAAGGTGAGCGTGCCGGTCGCGCGGCGGTTGATGCGGCGGATTTCCTCTTCGAGCGCGTCGACGCGCAGCGCGTTCTTGATCGAGAATTGCAGGCGCTCGGCGCCCACGGGCTTGACCACGAAATCATAGGCGCCCGCGCGCATGGCGGAGATGACCGCCTCGATCGAGCCGTGCGCGGTCTGCACGATGACGGGGACGCCGATCTTGCGCTCGCGCATCCGGGCGAGCACGCCCATGCCGTCGAGATCGGGCATGACGAGATCGAGAATCAGCAGGTCGATCGCCGGGCCTTCCGGACGCTCCAGCCGCGCCAGAGCCAGATCGCCGCTTTCGACCGTCTCGGCCTCGTAGCCGAAGCGCCGAACCATGGCTTCGAGCAGACGGCGCTGAACGGGATCGTCGTCGGCAATCAATACGGTCGAAATCATCAAGTCCTCTTCGGGCGCTAGCCGGTCGCCTGTCGGAAGCGATGCTCGACGATTAGGGTAAATGCCCAATTAATGGCTGGCCCCCGGATGTCGCTTATCGGCACAATCGCAGGCGCATCGGGCGTTTGCGGACGGCTGCGACGGCGCCGGGGGCGCGAAACCGTCGGCGACGCCCTATATTGGACGCGCTGATTCTCGACGGACCACCCATGACCGTGACCGCAGATCTCGGGCTCCTGCCCGAATGGAACCTCGCCGATCTCTATGCCGGGCTGGAAAGCCCGCAATTTGCCGCCGATCTCGTGCGCGCGGAAACGGAATGCCGCGCCTTCGCCGCCAAATGGCGGGGCAAGCTGGCCGAGGCGGCGCAGGGCGAGAAGGCGAGCGCGCGGCTCGCGGAGGCGGTGCGCGAATTCGAGGCGCTGCAGGACCTGCTCGGCCGGCTGATGAGCTATGCCGGGCTCGTCTACGCCGGCAATACGACCGACCCGATCTCGGCCAAGTTCTATGGCGACACGCGCGAAAAGGTGACGGATTATTCGACCGATCTCCTGTTCTTCCAGCTCGAGCTCAATCGCATCGACGACGCTGCGATCGAGAAGGCCTGCGCATCGGGACCGCTCGAACACTGGAAGCCGTGGCTGGTAGACATTCGCAAGGACAAGCCGCACGAACTCGACGACCAGCTCGAAAAGCTGTTCCACGAAAAATCGGTGACCGGCCACGGCGCGTGGAACCGGCTGTTCGACGAGACGATCGCGAGCCTGCGCTTCAAGGTCGACGACAAGGACCTCGCCATCGAGCCGACGCTGTCGATGATGCAGGACCCGAGCGAGGACGTCCGCCACAAGGCGTCCGACGCGATCGCGGCGACGCTGAAGGACAACCTGCGCGTATTCGCGCTCGTCACCAATACGCTCGCCAAGGACAAGGAGATTTCCGATCGCTGGCGCAAGTTCGGCGATGTCGCGGACAGCCGCCATCTCGCCAATCGCGTCGAGCGCGAAGTGGTGGACGCGCTGGTCGCCGCCGTGCGCGCGGCCTATCCGCGGCTGTCGCACCGCTATTACAGGCTCAAGGCCAGATGGTTCGGCAAGGACGCGCTGAACCATTGGGACCGCAACGCGCCGCTGCCGCAGGTTCCCCAGCGCATCTATTCATGGAGCGACGCGCGCGAGACGGTGCTGTCGGCCTATGCGGGCTTCGCGCCCGAGATGGCCGACATCGCGAGCCGCTTCTTCGACGGGCGCTGGATCGATGCGCCGGTGCGGCCCGGCAAGGCGCCGGGCGCCTTCGCGCATCCGACGGTGCCCTCGGCGCACCCCTATGTGCTGCTCAACTATCAGGGCAAGCCGCGCGACGTGATGACGCTCGCCCACGAACTCGGCCACGGCGTGCATCAGGTGCTGGCGGCGGGCCAGGGCGCCTTGATGGCGCAGACGCCGCTGACGCTGGCCGAGACCGCGAGCGTGTTCGGCGAAATGCTGACGTTCCGCGCGCTGCTGGCGAAGACCACGGATGCCGCGCAGCGCCGCGCGCTGCTGGCGTCCAAGGTCGAGGACATGATCAACACGGTCGTGCGGCAGATCGCCTTCTACACGTTCGAGCGCGAGGTCCACACGCGCCGGCGCGAGGGCGAACTGACGGCGGACCAATTGTGCGAGGTCTGGATGGGCGTGCAGGGCGAGAGCCTCGGGCCCGCGATCAGGCTGCAGCCGGGCTACGAGACTTTCTGGGCCTACATTCCCCATTTCGTCCATTCGCCGTTCTACGTCTACGCCTACGCCTTCGGAGATTGCCTGGTGAATTCGCTCTACGGCGTCTACCGGCGCGCCGAGCATGGTTTCGTCGAACGCTATTTCGACATGCTGAAGGCCGGCGGCGCGAAGCACCATTCGGAATTGCTGGCGCCGTTCGGGCTCGATGCGACGGACCCGGCGTTCTGGAACATCGGGTTGAGCATGATCGAGGAGTTGATTGCCGAGCTGGAGGGTATGGAGGCGGCGTAGAAGCCCTTCCATCGCCTCTATATTGCGCATGCGTACCCACGCATAATAGTCTGGCGGCTTATTGCTGCGTGGATGGCTGTATTGTCTGAGATTCCCGGTCCGGCTACGCCCGGCTTCAGGTCCAGGTTCGCGGGCTTGGCAAAACCCGTCCAAATCGCCGTCAGTCTTGCGCTGATCGGCATTGTTGCCGCTGTACTGTTCTGGCTCTTCAACGAAGCCATCTATTATTTCACGGCGCGGCAATACGTCGACGAAATCGCGTGGGTCTTCAACGTTAACAGGCATATGGCGAGCGCAATGACGATTGCGCTCTTTCTGGTCCTGGCCTGGTTCGGTGGAAAGGCTCTTTCGTTCGACGCTGCCAGCCGGCGCATCGGCATGGCGGGCATTTTCGGACTGCTGATCGCCAACTCTCTGGTTCTGTGGGCGGGTTCGCGCAACGTCAACTTCGAACGCACAGGCGCTGCAGCGAAATGCTACGTGCTCTCCAGAACGGGGCAGGTGAAATATCTCGAAAATACCGGAACCGACCCAGAAACGGGTCGCGCCTGCAAGCCTTACACGGCGGACATGCTGGAGAGGCTGAAGTCCTACGAAGGCGGCAAGCGGCCCGAGCGCGTGACGGACGAAAGCCCGACCTTCTTCGATCCCCGGTCGGGACAGCCGGTGCTCTGGTTTGCCAAGGGCAAGACCGGTGAAATCGAACTCTTCAACCTGATGGGTTTCCACCCCGACACGGGCGAAGAGTTGCAAGCCATCAATTCGGGCGTTGCCGACGCCTACAAGGCAGAAGCTGCGGAGCGAAATCGCCGAGCCCCCGCGGTTGTCGACCTGCAAAAGGTGACGCCCTTCGATCCCGTGAACGGGCGCGCGCGGGTCTGGTACTGGAAATCGACTGCGGGCGACTACGAATTCTACGACAACCGGGGGTATCACCCGCGTACCGGCGAAGCGCTGCAACCAGTGACACGGGAGGTTCTCGACGAATACGAGAAGCGCCAGTCGCAGCGTTGTTACGTGGTAACCCGGGAGTCGGTCCGTTACGGCCGCGAGCCGGGGATTGATCCGCAGACTGGCCGCATGTGCCGTCAGTTGACGACCGGCCTGCTGGAGCGCGTTCGGGAGTACGAAAAGGGCAACCGGCCGAAGCCGGTGACGAGCGAAGCGCCCACTTTCTTCGATCAGCGGACGGGTGATCCGGCGCTTTGGTATTCGCAGGACTCGGCGGGGAATCTGAGGCTCTACGACCTGATGGGATTCGACCCTCAGACCGGAGACGAGCTTCAGCCCGTCACGCGGGAAATCCCAGACAAGTGGGCCGCGCAGGTCGTGCGTGACAAGCAGCGGGAAGCGCGCCGCCGTCGTCCGCCGCAGGCAATCGACCCCGACAGGGTTCCCTTCTTCGATCCCGCAACCGGGGCTGCGCAGATCTGGTACTGGCGTTCGCCCGACGGGCGTTACGAATTCTTCGACAACGAGGGCTTCCATCCGCGCACCGGCGAACCGCTTTCGGTCATCACCCGGGATGTGATCGCGGCCTGGCGCAAAGAGACGCAGTTGATCCTCCAGCGGGAGAAAGAGGCGGAAGCGCTCCGCGCGAGACAGCAGCGAGAGGCGCAGGAGCGAGAGGACGCGGCGCGGCGCGCGGAGGAAGAACGCAGCCGCCGCGTGGCGCAGGCCGGCGACCTGTGCGACCAAGCTGCAGCAAACCCCAATGATCGCGCCAAGCCACAATCGGTGCCGGGCGTGCGATACGACGAACTTAAGACGCAGGCAGGCAGCGCGGCGGATATCTGCCGGGTCGCCATGGAGAACAACCCTGGCCAGTTGCGGTATCAGTATCAGTACGCGAGGGCCCTCGGGTTCAGCAGCCCCGACCAGGCGATCGCCATCTACCGGCAACTGACGCGCCAGAAGTACGCGGCCGCTTACGACAACCTCGCGAATCTCCTGCTTCGCAAGCAGAACATTGCTGGCGCGATCGCAGTGGTGAAAGAGGGGGCCCAGCTCGACGATCCGGACTCGCTCGTGACGCTGGCCGAGCTGGTCGAGAAAGGCCACGTGCAGGTCGCCGATCCCCAGGCCTTCAAGTTTGCGCTCTTGTCCCGGGCGGCGCGGCAGGGGCATCAGGGCGCACAGATTGCGGTGGAGCAGGAACGGATCAAGCTGGAGCAGAACCAGCAGCAGCAGGCGCTGCAGCAACAGCAGCAGCAGATGATGCTGAACATGTTCGGCACCATCCTGCAGGGTGTCGGGGCGGCGACGCGTCGCTAGCCGAGACGGTTGGCCTGCGGGCTGAAAGAACCCATATAGCCCCTCATGACCGACCGCGAAGCCAATAGATTCTCCGCCCGCGCCGCCCGTTACGCCAAGGTGGGCGCCAATGTCGGCGGCGCGGCCGCACGTTTTGCCGCCCAGCAATTGCTGGGCGGGCGCACCAGCGCGCGCGACGCCTCGAACGCGGCCGGTCTCGCCAAGGCGCTGGGCGGCTTGAAGGGGCCGCTGATGAAGGTCGCGCAACTGATGGCGACCATTCCGGACCTGCTGCCGCCCGAATATGCCGACGAATTGTCCAAGCTGCAGTCCGACGCGCCGCCGATGGGGGCGGCTTTCGTCAAGCGGCGGATGCAGGCCGAGCTGGGGGCGGACTGGCAGAAGAAATTCAAGTCCTTCGAGCTCAAGCCGTCCGCCGCCGCCTCACTCGGCCAGGTGCATCGCGCGGTCGCGGCCGACGGCGCGCAGCTTGCCTGCAAGCTGCAATATCCCGACATGAAATCGGCGGTCGAGGCCGATCTCAAGCAGCTCGACATTCTCTTCGCCATCCATCGCCGTTTCGAACCCGTCATTGACACGACGGAAGCCGCCAAGGAGATCGGCGCGCGCGTGCGCGAGGAACTCGACTACACGCGCGAAGCCAAGCACGCCGCGCTCTACGGCCATATGCTGGCCGGCGCGACCAACGTGCGCACGCCCGTCGTGCGGCCGGAGCTTTCGACCGAGCGCCTGCTCACCATGGACTGGCTCGAGGGCGAGAAGCTCCTGACATTCAAGACGGCGCCGCTCGAGATCCGCAACCGCATCGGCGCGGCCATGTTCACGGCCTGGTGGCTGCCGTTCTCGCGCTTCGGAATCATTCATGGCGATCCGCATCTCGGCAATTACAGCGTGTTCGGGAGTGAAAAAGATCCCGGCGCGGGCATCAACCTGCTCGACTACGGCTGCGTGCGGATCTTTCCGCCGAAATTCGTCGGCGGCGTGGTCGATCTCTATCGCGGACTGCAGAAGAACGATTCCGCCCGCATCGTCCACGCCTACGAGACCTGGGGGTTCAAGGGCCTGAAGAAAGACGTGATCGAGACGCTGAACATCTGGGCGCGGTTCATCTACGGGCCGCTGCTGGAGGACCGCGTGCGCTCCGTCGCCGACGGCGTCGAGCCCGGCCGATACGGACGGCGCGAGGCCTTCACCGTGCATCAGGCGCTCAAGACCAAGGGGCCGGTGACCGTGCCGCGCGAATTCGTGTTTCTGGACCGCGCGGCGGTCGGGCTCGGCGCTGTCTTCCTGCATCTGGGCGCGGAATTGAACTATCACCGCATGTTCGAGGAGGCGCTGGGCGATTTCAGCCTCGAGGCGCTGACGGCGGCGCAGGCGCGCGCGCTGAAGGCGGCGGCGCTCAGCTGACGCCTGGCCTCCGGTTGCCCGCGGCCACGCCCTCGGCTATGAGGGTTCCAGCGACAACGACAACCCCGAGGGGAGCATGGCGAACGAGGTTTCCACCGGCGGCCATCCGGACATGGACTACGCCGAACACGAAAAGACCTACGCGTTCTTCATCAGCCTCTTCAAGTGGGGCACGGTGTTCAGCATCGGTTGCGTGGTCCTGCTCGCCGTTCTCACGCTCTGACCGGGCGAACGTTCGGAACCAAAAAAGGCCGGCCCTCATCGGGTCGGCCTTTTTCGTTCGAGGATGACGATTGGCGGCTACTTGCTCTTCAGCGTCGCCACCACTTCGTCCAGCATCTTCTTGGCGTCGCCGAACAACATCAGATTGTTGTCCTTGTAGAAGAGCGGATTGTCGATGCCGGCGTAGCCCGACGCCATCGAACGCTTCATCACGATCGAGTGCTTGGCCTTCCAGACTTCGAGCACCGGCATGCCGGCGATCGGGCTGCCGGGATCGTCCTGCGCCGCCGGGTTCACGATGTCGTTGGCGCCGATGACCATCGCGACGTCGGTCGCGGGGAAATCGTCGTTGAGCTCGTCCATCTCGCAGACGATGTCGTAGGGCACCTTGGCCTCGGCCAGCAGCACGTTCATGTGGCCGGGCATGCGGCCCGCCACCGGGTGGATGCCGAAGCGCACGTTCACGCCTTTCTCGCGCAACATCTTCGTCATCTCGAAGACCGCGTGCTGGGCCTGCGCGACCGCCATGCCGTAACCCGGCACGATGATGACGCTCTTGGCTTCCGACAGCATGTCCGCCGTCTCCGCGGCGCTGATCGACTTCACGTCGCCCGCCGGCGCCGCGGCGGCGCTGGAGGCGGACGTCGCCGTCGTGCCGAAGCCGCCGGCGATGACCGAGATGAAGTTGCGGTTCATCGCGCGGCACATGATGTAGCTGAGGATCGCGCCGGAAGAGCCGACCAGCGCGCCGACGACGATGAGCAGGTCGTTCGACAGCATGAAGCCGGTCGCAGCCGCCGCCCAGCCGGAATAGGAGTTCAGCATCGAGATCACGACCGGCATGTCGGCGCCGCCGATGGCCATCACCATGTGCACGCCGAAGGCGAGCGAGATGAGCGTCATCACGATAAGCGGGAACATGCCGCCCGCAATCGTCTCGGCGCCGAGGAAGAACTTGCCGAAGATGATGACGAGCACGAGGCCGGCGAGATTGATCCAGTGGCGCGCGGGCAGCAGCAGCGGCTTGCCGTCGATGCGGCCGGACAGCTTGCCGAAGGCGATGACCGAGCCGGTGAAGGTGACCGCGCCGATCAATATGCCGATGTAGATTTCGACTAGGTGGATCGTATGCTCCGCATGCGTGGCGAACACGGTGGACGTGTCGATGTAGCTCGCAAAGCCGATGGCGCAGGCGGCGAAGCCGACCAGCGAATGCATGATCGCGACCAGTTCCGGCATCTGCGTCATCTGCACGGTGCGCGCCGCATAGAGGCCGACCGCGCCGCCGACGACCATCGCCAGCAGGATGAACACATAGCCCGCGCCGATGACGATGGACTGTTCGCCATTGCCGATGACGCGCGAGCCGAAGACGGTCGCGATCACGGCGATCGCCATGCCGATGATGCCGTACCAGTTGCCGCGCTTGGCGGTCTCGGGATTCGATAGGCCGCCGAGGCTGAGAACGAAGAGGATTGTGGCTCCGATGTAGGAGACCGTGACGAGGCTGGCTGACATTTCCGGTCCCCTTACTTCTGGAACATCGCCAGCATGCGGCGCGTCACGGCGAAGCCGCCGAACATGTTGATGGTGGTGAGCGTGAGCCCGACGAACGCGATGATCAGGATCCAGATGTCGGGACGCCCGGGCGATGCCGGCGGCCAGATCTGCAGGAGCGCGCCGATCGCAATGATCGAGGAAATGGCGTTGGTGACGCTCATCAGCGGCGTGTGCAGCGCCGGCGTCACGTTCCACACCACCATGTAGCCGACGAAGATCGCCAGCACGAAGACGGTGAAGTGTCCGAGGAACGCCGGCGGCGCATAGGCGCCGACGAGCAGGAAGAGGACGGCGGCGACGCCGAAGGTGATGAGCAGCGTGTTGAGCGCCATCGGTTCGCTCGGCGCGCCGTGGCCGTGTCCGCCGCTCTTCTTCGGCGCGGGCGCCGGCGCCGCGGGCGCGGCCGCAGCCGGCTTGGCGGCGGGCGGGGCCGGCAGTTTCAGCGGCGGGGCGGGCCAGGTGATCTCGCCGTCCTTGACCACGGTGAAGCCGCGGATCGCGTCGTCGTCCATGTTGACGACGATCTGCCCGTCCTTGGCCTTGCAGAGCTCTTCCGTCAGGCGCAGCAGGTTGGTCGCGTAAAGCGTCGAGGACTGCTTGGCGAGGCGGCTGTGCAGGTCGGTGTAGCCGACGATGGTGACGCCGTGGCGCACGACGGCTTCGCCGGGAACGGTGAGTTCGCAATTGCCGCCCTGTTCGGCGGCGAGATCGACGATCACGCTGCCGGGCTTCATCGACTTCACCATGTCGGCGGTGATGAGCTTCGGCGCCGGCTTGCCGGGGATCAGCGCGGTCGTGATGATGATGTCGGAATCGACCGCCTGCTTGGCGTACATGGCGCGCTGCGCCGCCTGGAAGCCTTCGGACATGACCTTGGCGTAGCCGCCGCCGCCCGAGCCTTCCTCGTCGTAGTCGACCTTGACGAATTCGGCGCCCATCGACTTGACCTGATCGGCGACTTCCGCGCGCGTGTCGTTGGCGCGCACGATGGCGCCGAGGCCGACGGCGGTGCCGATGGCGGCAAGGCCCGCGACGCCGGCGCCGGCGACGAAGACCTGGGCCGGCGGAATCTTGCCGGCGGCCGTGATCTGGCCGGCGAAATAGCGGCCGAAGGCGTTGGCCGCCTCGATGACGGCGCGATAGCCGGTCACGCCGGCCTGCGAGGTCAGCGCGTCCATCTTTTGCGCGCGGGAAAGCAGGCGCGGCACGGCGTCCATGGCCAGGACCGTGACCTTCTTCGCCTTCAGCTTTTCCATCAGCTCCGGGTTCTGCGCCGGCCAGATGAAGGAGATCAGCGCCTGGCCTTCCTTCATCTGCGCGACTTCGCCGTCGGTCGGCGCGCGAACCTTGAAGACGATATCGGCGCCGGACCAGATGTCGGCCGCGCTGTCGGCGATTTTCGCGCCTGCCGCCGTCAGGGCGTCGTCGTAGATATCGGCCGCATCGCCCGCGCCTTTCTCGACGAGGACGGAAAATCCGAGGCCAACCAGTTTCTGGGCGACTTCCGGCGCGATCGCGACGCGCTTCTCGCCGGGGAAGATTTCCCTGGGAATTCCAATGACCTGCGGCATCGGCTCGTTTCTCCTTGCGTCCTACTGGGGCGGCGGCCGCCACCTGGCGTATCTGTCCGTTTCAAGCCAAGGGTTGGCTTCATACATCAAATCTCGCTCGGCACGATAGAGCGCCGCCCGTGGTCGCCGAAATCCATTGGTCGTATCGACCGGCGGCGGCCGACAGCGACGATTGGCGCGGGGGTTACCAATCCGCCAGCCGGCGCCCGGCCGTAGAGGGAATGGAGCGGACGGAGGGCAGGACGATTTCTCGAGCCAAACCCAGAAGAGGGGGCGCGACGCGCATCGCCGCGCTGTTCGTCGCGGCCGCGGCGCTCGCCTATTGCGCGCCGGTCGCCTGGCTCGCGGCGAAGCAGCGCGATCTCGTGTTCCGCGTCTCGTCCGCGCGCACGAGCCCGGAGCAGGCCGGCTTTCCGCGGGCGAAAGACGTGACGGTGAAGACGGCGGACGGCGAGGCGCTGGTCGGCTGGTTCGTCCCGCCGTCGGACGACAAGCCGTTCCTGATCTACCTGCACGGCAATGCCGGGACGCTGGAAGAGCGGGCGGCCCGCCTGCGGCGCATGACGGAGGACGGCGCGGGTCTGCTCGCGATCGAATGGCGCGGCTATGGCGGATCGACCGGCGCGCCCTCGCAGGAGGGGCTCTTGCGCGATGCGCTGGCGGCCTACGAGTTCGCGCGGGCCGCCGGCGCGGCGCCCGGCCGCATCGTCGTGGTCGGCGAGTCGCTCGGCACGGGGCCGGCGCTCTGGCTGGCGGGCGAGCGCAAGGTGGCCGGCGTCGTGCTGGATTCGCCCTATTCGGCGATCGTCGACATCGGCGCGGACAGGTACTGGATGTTCCCGGTGCGGCGGATCGCGCGCGATCCGTTCCCGGCCGCCGACTGGGCCAGACGCGTTAGCGCGCCGGTCTTCGCGGTCGCCGGCGAACAGGATCGGACGACGCCGTTGCCCTATGCGCGCAAATTGATGGCGTCGATTTCCGCGCCGAAGACCTTCATCGAGATACCGGACGGCGGACACGTCGTTCTCGGCCGGCCGGAAATATTGCCGAAAGCGAACGCCTGGATCGCGGAGGTCGCGAAATAGGATTGCGGGCCTTCAGGCGCGCATTCGTTCCGGCGAGCCTCAAGGCGCGGGTCCGGATCAGACGCGGATGCGGCTCGCGCCGGAACGGGCGACCGGATTGTTGGGGTCGATGACCAGCGCGCGCTGGTAGGATTCGGACGCCTTGACGCGGTTGCCCTGCTTTTCGTAGGCCATGCCGAGGCCCGCCCAGCCATTGGCGTTCTTGTTGTCGACGTTGAGCGAGGCGTTGAAATCCTCGATCGCCTTGTCGTACTTGCCCTGCGCGATCAGGCTCTCGCCGCGCGCCTGGTAGGGCGCGCCCGCGAAGGGATCGCGGTCGATGGCGTTGTCGAAATCGGTGATGGCGCGCTGGTGCTCGCCGCGCTTCTGGTAGATCAGGCCCCGCGCGTGAAAGGCCTGCGCGCCTTCCGGATTGAGGCGGATCGCCTGGTCGAGGTCGCTCATGGCCTGATCGAGCTGGCCCTGCGCGCGCAGCAGGTTGGCGCGGCCGAGATAGGCCGAGGCATGGCGCGGATTGACCTCGATGGCGCGGGTGAAATCGCCGAGCGCGGCGTCGTTGCGGCCGAGCTGGCGCTGCGCCAGCGCGCGGTTGGTGTAGGCCGCCGCATTGTTGGGGTCGAGCTTGATCGCCTGGCTGAAGTCCGCGATCGCCTCGCCCATGCGGCCGTTGCGGGCGAAGGCGTTGCCGCGCGTGAGATAGGCCTCGGCGCTGCCGGGATTGCGGTTGATGACCTCGGTCAGCGAGGCGATGTTGGCGGAGGCCGCCGCCGGATCGTCGGGGGCGACTTCGGCGATCTGGGGCGTCGCGCCGCTGAGACCGCCACGCGTGGCGCCGACCGTGTCGCAGCCGACGAGCGCCGCGGCGAGACCGAGGAGAGACAAGGCCGCGAGACCGCCGCGCAGCCGCGCCGCCATGTCCGGGCGGCGGTCCTGACGAATTCCTGCGACCATGACGGTCCCTTCACGCTCCGAGCCGTTGAAAGATGCGTCCCTATGGGTCCGCAATCGGGCGACTTGCGGGACGGTGCGCGCAAAGTCGAAAAAAACGGTCAAGAAATCGTAAACTGGTGCAAAAAAGACACGGCGGCCGAAGGACTCGACCGCCGTCCCAAACCCTGAACCCGAAAGTCAGCCGCGGGCCGCGCCGAAAGCGGGCTTCGGCTTCGAGGGCAGCAGGCCTTCGCGCTGCATCTTCTTGCGGGCGAGCTTGCGGGCGCGGCGGACGGCCTCGGCCTTCTCGCGGGCGCGCTTCTCGGACGGCTTCTCGTAATGGCCGCGCAGCTTCATTTCACGGAAAATGCCTTCGCGCTGCATCTTCTTCTTGAGCGCCTTCAGCGCCTGATCGACGTTGTTGTCGCGAACGAGAACTTGCACCGGACCTCCTGTGGCGGGCTTTCTGGCCCGTTTGGACATGCGCCTTCCGGCCTCTGCCCATGAATTCTAGGAAACAGGGAACCGCCCGCGCCCGAGGGGCCAAGGCGATAGTGGGGTGGCGATTAACAGAATCCGAGGGTGTTGTCTATCGCGGGGCAGGGGAAATCACCCGCGTCACATGCCCCATTTTCCGCCCCGGCCGGGCCTCGGCCTTGCCGTAGAGATGGAGCGCGGCGCCGGGGTCGGCGGCGATCGCGCGCCAGCGGTCGGCCTGGTCGCCGATCAGGTTGCGCATCTCGACCTCGCCGCGGATTCTGGCGGAACCCAGCGGCCAGCCGCAGATGGCGCGGACGTGCTGCTCGAATTGCGAGGTTTCCGCGCCCTCGATCGTCCAGTGGCCGGAATTGTGGACGCGGGGCGCGATCTCGTTGACGATGACCTTTTCGCGCCGCGCGCCGTCCGCGCCGGTCCCGGCGACAAGGAACATCTCGACCGCGATCACGCCGACATAATCGAGCGCGTCGAGAATCCTGTGGCAGATGTCAAAAGCCTCCGCCGCCGTCTCCGGCGTCATGCGGGCGGGCGCGCGGGTGACGCTGAGAATGTGATTCTCGTGCTCGTTCTCGCAGACGTCGAAGGCGGCGAAGGCGCCGTCGATCCCGCGCGCGCCGACGACAGAAATCTCGCGCTCGAAAGTCACGAATCCCTCGAGAATGCAGGGCGCGCCGCCGAGCGCGCGAAAGGCCGCGCCAACGTCGGACCCCTCGCGCAGCATGATCTGGCCCTTGCCGTCGTAGCCGAAGCGGCGGGTCTTCAGGATCGAGGGTCGGCCGATCCGGCCGATGTGGCGGATGAGCGCGCCGGCGTCGTCGACCGCCGCGTAGGGTGCGGTCGGAATGCCGAGCGAAGTCAGGAAATCCTTCTCGACCAGCCGGTCCTGCGTCTTCTCCAGCGCCAGCGGGCCGGGACGCACCGGCTTGCGGGCGGCCAGGAAGGCGGCGGTGGCGGCCGGCACGTTCTCGAATTCATAGGTGACGACGTCGACCGCGTCGGCGAAGCGGGCGAGGGCGGCTTCGTCCGTCCATTCGCCCGTGGTCACGGCGGCGGACACGTGGGCCGCCGGTTCGTCCGCGTGATGGGCGTAGATATGCGTCCGGATGCCGAGGCGGGCGGCGGCGAGCGCGATCATTCGGCCGAGCTGGCCGCCGCCGAGCACGCCGATGGTCGAGCCCGGCGGAAGGGCGCCGTCAGGCGTCATCGGAGGGACGTTCAGCGACGGAGGCCGTCTGCTTCGCGCGCCAGGCGTCGAGACGGGCGGCGAGCGCCTCGTCGGACAGCGCCAGCACGGCGGCGGCCAGAAGCGCGGCGTTGATCGCGCCGGCCTTGCCGATGGCGAGCGTGCCGACGGGAATGCCGCCCGGCATCTGCACGATGGACAGAAGCGAATCCTGGCCCGACAGCGCCTTGGATTCCACCGGCACGCCGAAGACGGGCAGCGACGTCATCGACGCCGTCATGCCAGGCAGGTGGGCCGCGCCGCCCGCGCCGGCGATCACCACCTTGAAGCCCGCGGCCTTGGCGCCCTTGGCGAAGGCGACGAGCCGGTCCGGGGTGCGATGCGCGGAGACGATGCGCGCGTCGTGCGCGACGCCCAGCGCGTCCAGCGTATCGGCGGCGTGGCGCATGGTCGCCCAGTCGGATTGGCTGCCCATGATGATGGCGACGGGGACGGTCGTGCTGCGCTGCGACAAGGCGATCTCGTGTGTGCGGCGAAAAAGCGCGGATAAACGAAGAGACGGGGTGAAGCAAGCCGCCGGGACCGCCGGCCGGCGGGAGCGTGATCCCGGCTTTTCAGGCGATGATGTCGGGGGTCAACTGGTCTTCGACGAAGGAGAGGCGGTCGCGCAGCACGAGCTTGCGCTTCTTCAGGCGCTGGACCTGCAGCTGGTCGCTCGCGCCCACCGAGCCCAATGCCTCGATCGCGGCGTCGAGGTCGCGGTGTTCCTGCTTCAACCGCTCCAGTTCCGTTTCAAGCGCTGCGCGTTCGGCGTCGGTGATTTTCGGCGGCATGAGATCCGGGCGGTCGGCGCTGTATCATAACAAGAAACGCGCCCGTCGCGGCGAAGCAGCGAGCGATAGGCCGGCAGTATTGCGCCGGACCCGTCCTTCGGCAAGGGCGTCCGAACAGTTTGAGACGAGGTTGCGGCGCAAACTTCGCGCCGCGTTAAATTTGATCGGCGACCCCTGCCGGAAGGGCTTGCGACCTTTCAAACCTGTGTCATGATTTCGTGTGTGCGACATATCAAGGAGAGCCTGCATGTCGATGCAAAGCCATCTCGCCGAACTCGAGCGGCGCCACAAGTCGCTCGAGAACGAAATCGAGAAGGAACTTCTTCACCCCGGGTGTGACGAGAACCACGTCCACGAACTGAAGAAGAAGAAGCTTCGACTGAAAGACGAAATCACGAAGCTGAAGTCGCAGGACAGCGAGACGGTGCACTGACCAATCCCGGAGGGATCGGCGCCCCCGAACATCCCCGGTCGCGCTCGGCGCGGCCGGGGATTTTGTTTCGGGCTCGCGTTCTTCAGCCCCCCTTCGCAAGCCTCGCGCGCAGCTCCGTCTTCAGCACCTTGCCGTAATTGTTCTTGGGCAGCTCCTCGACCAGATAATAGGCCTTGGGCCGCTTGAAGCGGGCGATGAGGTCGAGGCAATGGGTGTCGAGCGCGGCGGGTTCGGGCGCCGCTCCGGGCGCCGGCACGACGAAGGCGACGAGTTCCTCGCCCCAGTCGGCGTGCTTGCGGCCGACGCAGGCGACTTCCTGCACGCCGGCATGCGTGAGCAGCGCTTCTTCCACCTCGCGCGGATAGATGTTGGAGCCGCCCGAAATGACCACGTCCTTGGAACGGTCGTGCAGCGTCAGGTAGCCGTCCGCGTCCATCGCGCCCATGTCGCCGGTCCACAGCCAGCCGCCTTTCAGCGTGTCGGCCGAGGCCTGCGGGTTGCGCCAATAGCCGGCCATGACGGCGGGGCCCTGCGCCAGGATTTCGCCGATTTCGCCCGGCGGCAGCTCCTGTCCTGAAGCGTCGGCGACCTTCATCCGCATGCAGCTTTGCGCGAGACCGACCGAGGCGAGCCTTTCGCGCCAGCGCGGATGCGTCCGGTCGGCGATGGTTTCGCGCGACAGCGCGGTGATGCACATCGGGCTCTCGCCCTGGCCGTAGATCTGCACGAAGCGCGGACCCATTATATCGACCGCCTCGACGATGTCGGCGAGATACATCGGGCCGCCGCCGTAGACGATCGTCTTGATCCCGTCGCCGCCGGAGCCGACGGCCTTGGCGCGTTCCACGAGACGGCGCACCATCGTGGGGGCCGCGAACATCGAGACTTTGCGCAGGGTCCCGGCGAGATCGAGAATCTCCTGCGGCTCGAAGCCGCCGCTTTCCGGCACGACATGGCGCGCGCCGCGCATCACATGCATGAAATTGTAGAGGCCCGCGCCATGCGACAGGGGAGCGGCGTAGAGCGCGGCGTCGTGCGGCGTCACCTCGTCGACGTCGACGAAATAGGTGAGCGCTGTCGCCATGACGTTCCCGGCCGTGATCATCACGCCCTTGGGCCTGCCGGTCGTGCCCGAGGTGTAGAACAGCCAGAGCATGTCGCCAGCGTCGAGCGGCGTCGGCCCGGCGAGCGGCGGCGCCTGTTTCATCGCCGCGAGGTCGGCGCCGTCGAGGCGGACGAGTTGCACGCCTGCCGGAAGGACGGCGCGCAATTCGTCTGCGAGATCGGACGAGACGATGACGATCTTCGCCTCCGAATTCTCGATGATCCACGCGCATTCGCGGGCGTGCAGCTTGGCGTTGACCGGCACGGCGGCGGCGCCCGCAAACCATACGCCGTACATGGCTTCGAGATATTCGACGCAATTGGTCGCAAACAGCGCGACGCGATCGCCCGGCGCAATTCCCCTCGAGCGTAACGCGGCGCCGATGGACGCCGCCGATCGCGCGAAGGCCGCATAGTCGGCGACGACGCGCGCGCCGGTCAGCAGCGCGGGCGCGTCGGGCGCGCGGCGCGCGGCGCGGACAAGCCATTCGGCGGGGTTCATGCGAGCCCTTTCAGATTCGAGCCGAAACGCGCGGTCACAGCGCCTTCGCGCGCTCGCGCAGCACGAATTTCTGGATCTTGCCGGTGGACGTCTTCGGCAGTTCCGTGAAGACGACGTTCTTCGGGCATTTGAAGCGCGCGAGCCTGGTCTTGCACCAGTCGATCAGCTCTTCTTCGGTGGCGTTGGCGCCGGGTTTCAGCTCCACGAAGGCGCAGGGCGTCTCGCCCCATTTGTCGTCGGGCCGGGCGACGACGGCGGCCTGGGCGACGGCGGGATGCTTGAACAGCGCGTCCTCGACCTCGAT